>JBNKXM010000349.1:0-3007 GCA_050300315.1 Thalassotalea sp.
AACAATAACAACTTCAGCAACAGCTTGATTTACTTGTAGTAAGGCGGCTACGGCACATCCTATGACAACGATCCGTTTTACCTTAAAAAAGAGGTAAGACATATATATTTCCTTAACTACCTATGTAGAGGTAATCTGAGAGTAATAGTGTTTTCGTTTTTTATAGCTATACAAATAAAAGCCTAGACCTTAGCTGGAAAAGTGCAAATTTTTACTAAATAAATCATTCATTAATAATTACTTTATAAATTTTTCCCGAAAGTTTGCCGAACATCGGAACACCAAGTCATGATAAAAATAATCAAATTTTATGGTAAGTATCGAAGCATTACTGAGGCACTTAAAAACTTTAATATGATCTGTTAATAAATCTTGTCGTTATATTATGTTCTGCTGAGTTTTGCTTTTTGAGAAATAAAGCAAGTTGGTGTGATATTATTCCAATTTTTAAATGCTCTGATAAAACTACGTGCATCTGAAAAACCTAATTCTTGAGCACAATCTTCGATATTTATTCCTGTCAGCAGTTTTTTTGTGCTTAGTAACTTAAATAACTTAGATTGGACACTTATCTTTTAAGGCTGTTCGTCTTCAACTTGTTAGTTATTATTAATGACCATATGATGTAAAAAAGGCCAACATTCCAATAAAAATTGGCCTTTCCTATTATCAACAAATCGTTATTTAGTCATCATCCTCTTCGAGTTCTATCGCACGAGCAGTGATGACGCCTTCGTCGTTTACATCACCTTTTACTTTGACCTGATCACCAATTTTGATGATTTGCCAAAATTGTTCGGCACTTACTTCATCATCGTTGATTTCATATTGCGTCTGCGCTGTCGTTACCACCATATGATCGGAAACAATTAGGCTATCGACTGCCACTTCATCAACAATACCGCGAAATTCGGTCCAATGATCTTCATCATCATCTCCTTCGACATCATTTTTTTTAATTTCAACTTTTAACGCGATAAAATGACTTTCAACGATATGCCCCTTAACTTCAACTAACATACCGTCTTGCAGTTGTTCAAAAAATGCCTGTTGACTAAGATGATCACCGTGGAGCCCTTCAAAATCAGTGTTAATATCCGTTTGAACCCATACCTCTACAACGATAAAGCTAAAGTTTTCGATAGCACTAACTGTTCCTTTAAGCTCGATTTCCCCACCAGCATCCTCATTGTCACGAGTAAGTTTCGTGGCGATATTATGGCCATTACTATCAATAAAACCTTTTACTTCTACTGTGTCACCTACCGATAAATCAGCTAAGTTGAAAAAACGATCATGACTGTCTGAGTCATCTTTCATTTTAGTATGTTCATTGACTTCAAAAACGACATCAAGCACAGTAATTGTTGACGCATCAACATCTATTGCTTGCACCTGTCCTTCTATTTTTAGATTAGTGCGTTGGTGAATACGAATTTCTTCTGCCAGTAAATCGCCCTCATTGTTATAATGTCCTTTAAGCTTGACTCTAACATTAAGCGCAAGCGAATCAGGTGAGCCATATTCAAATTCCGTATTTTCATCTGTTATGACATGAATGCCATTAACAACAAAACTGGTACTTGAGTCAAATACCGTAATAATGCCTTCAAGATGACGTCGATCGCCATCTTCATGTTGTTCATCTTCTACTTTCTGTTTGATTTGATTTATTTGAAAGACATTTTCAACGATGGCTGACACATCCCCTTTGACTCTGACCATTTGACCATCCGCTAAATCATCTTTATTGAAATTAACAAATTCAGCAACACTGTAATCAATTAAAAGCTCACCTAACATAAAGGTTTCCGAACTCGTATCAAGTAGCGCTATTTCCCCTTGTACTTTGACTTGCGACTCCCCATCTTCCTTTTCAATACGGGTCGCGTAAAGCTGCCCATCTAGGTTAAAGAAACCGCTAATTTCAAGGAAATCTCCCGGTACTAACTCTGCAATAACAACATTATCTAAACTGGTTAACTCATCAAATACCACAGTTTGTTCTAGAATAATCAGGGTATTGGCCGCTAAATCAATACTACTTAAAGGGCCTTTTAACTGTTCATCATAATGAATACTGTTAGCTTTACCTGTTTTGCCGTCATCATTAATTTCACCATTAAGTGTTACAACCATGCCAAGTTGTAAATCTGTTTCACTGGCATTGTCATCATCGTCTATTGAGACACTGGCAGCATCAGTTTCATATTCAACACCATTAATGAATACGCTACCAAAACCTGTGATAACACCAGTTGTTTCTGTGGGTATTGATTGACTAGTAGGAGGGTCAATTACGGTGGGAGTTGATGAGTTACTAGCCCCCCCTCCACAAGCGACCAAAACAGTAAGGATTACAATTAACGAAAATCGACTATACATAATATTTACCAATGAAGCTTCACCCACTTCAGTATAGTAAAATTAATTAAGCTTATCGCTTTGCAGCCCAATAAAATAAAGGAATAATATTAACTCTTTAGTTTTAAAGACAATAAATAGCAGAGCTCTTACCCTTAACCCTATCAAATAGATTAAAGGTATATTTTTCAAATCAAAGCAGACTCGCTCTCTATTTAAAATTTAGATAACCTGCTTTAGGTTATCTAATGCACCGATTCGTAAACTAAAACTATAATTATCTAAGCATTTTTTAACATCGCCAGTGCCATTGCTTCTGCCACTTTAATGCCATCAATCCCCGCAGATAAGATACCGCCAGCATAACCAGCTCCTTCACCTGATGGATATAAACCTTTGGTATTGAGACTTTCTAGTGTCGTTTTATCGCGGGTTATTTGGATTGGCGATGATGTTCGAGTTTCCACCGCAGTTAACGTAGCATGAGGGTTTGAAAAGCCCTTGATTTTACGCTCAAACGCTGGAATTGCTTCTCTGATTGCATCAATAGCATAAGCTGGTAGTGTGCTACTTAAATCACAATAAGTAACGCCTGGCTTGTACGATGGCACTACTTCACCATGTTCGCCGCTTGCTCGACCAG
>JBNKXM010000350.1:0-2982 GCA_050300315.1 Thalassotalea sp.
CCTAATACTTTATTTTTAATCGCTTTTGCCTTGGTTGCGATACTTTGGCAGCAGCGCAAACAGTACAAGCGACAAGATATAGTGCCAACACTTGTCTAATTTTTCGCTCTGTACTTAAGGCACAATCATTATTTTAAAAGTTAAACCCCGGAATAAATCCGGGGTTTTTGCATCTGCGCTCTGGCCAATCAGTTAATCATTTTATTTAAAACAATACCACAAAGCGGCCACTCATGTATAAGCCATACAGTAACCCTAAGGTGCCACCACCACCGCCGAGAATCCAGCCGACAACACACCAAAAGCGCGTACGTTTAATCTGTTTGCCCGCACGCGGATTAACTTTGGCTTGACGCTCAAGATTTTCGATACTGATGCGATTGGTAGCAGTGACATTAACAACTAGCCCGGCAATAAACAGCGCATAAGTGAGCACTGGGAACAGCCAACCATCCGAATAAATATAACTCAGCCCAAACAGTAGTGAAGTAAACGCGATTAGCAGGTTGCTACGCCATTTGATACGCTTAAGCGTGTCAATATCCGTTTGGTTATCAATATGCTTGAGCACCTTGTTGATGGCAAAACTATTGGCAACTATGGCCAGTACGCCACCGATGGCAGCGCCACCTAGCGAAACAATTAATTTGCTCAGCCAATGACTATTTTTCGAGACAGCACTATAAGCAAATGTACTTGCAGCAACTGGGCTGGCTGTCATGGCTGTGGTGGCAAAAACACTCACTAAACCAAAGGGTGCAGTGGCCAAAATCACTTTGCCATACTTGGCGAGTATTGACTCTTTAATCACGTCACGCGCTCTTTGTATGCGTTTGCGCACTGTCGCTTCATTTAGATCAAGTAAATCAGCAACCACGCGACTATTGCTTTCTTCGCGATAATAGAGCAAAACAATTTCTCTGGTCTCGTCGGGTAATTTGTCGAGTAAATTTTTGATCAGCATATTTTGCTGTGCTTTTATCAACGCAGTATCATGCTGTTCACTATCACAGGCAAGTTCGAGCATGTTTTCTACCGCTTCGTTGTCTATGCTTTGCTGGCGAGAAGTTTTTTTATCTCGAATAAAGTTTAACGCGGTATAACGAGTCACTTGTCTTATCCAAGGCAGCAGACTGTCATTATTATTAAGCTGTTCGAGTTGTTGCCACATTTTTATAAAAACCAGTTGGCAAACATCTTCACTATCTTGCACATTTTTAGTGATCGCTAGGGCAATGCTGCTTACGGTATTGCTCACTTTTGCTAGCAAAGCGGTAAACGCGGCTTTATCACCTTGCTTAGCTAGCCCGACATAATGATTGATGGCGTCGGAGCTAGCATTAATATTGCTTGATGCTGACATTATGCATGCTCCTTTATAAATTGCGTAATGGTTGCCATTAACCACTCGGGTTGATCCCACATCAAAAAATGGCGTCCTTGATTATTCATTTTAAGCTCAACGTGCGCTGATTGACTAAGCTGAGCCTGATACAAGGCTTTAACAGCAAGTTGATGCTCAGGTTGGCTAAAACCACCTGATGCCCCTATTAATAACATAGGTGTTTTCAGTTTTGCCAGTGCAGCACGTAAATCCGTGGCCATAACGCTATAGATAGCATTTGCTGCAGTTGTCGGATCTGAGCTTGCAGCCATGTCGAGAATATCTTGATAACGACTTTCATCCTTGGTTTGAATGGCAATGCCCTGCTGTGTCATCATTTTAAGCTGTTTAGCATCGGCATGTTGATAAAACTGCTTGATTGAACTTGCTTGATAGCTAAGATCGGCGACTGTGGTTTCATTTGTTCGGGTAAAAACAGGGCCGATAAAAGGTAAACCGTCAATTGAAATTGCTGCGCTTAGCGAAGAAGCGTCAGCAAGTGCCAGTTCAAACGCCATCAATCCTCCCATGCTATGGCCAATAAATATTGGTCGAACAAGTGGCGTTTCATCGAGATATTGTTTTAGCTCTGCAATGATTTGTGGGTAGATTGTTTTTGCCTGTTCACACGCTGGATTTTTACCAAAACCTGCGATCGACAATTGGTGCACCTGATAGTTTTTAGCCAGTGAGTTTGCCAGTGGTTGCCAAACACGTTCATCACTGATAAACCCCGGCATCAGTAAAATGGCCTGTCCTTGACCTGAAACTTTTGTATTGAGACACGCAGCCTGCGTATCATTGCTCATTAACGTATAAGCAAGAATTAATATAAGAAAGATAGTTTTCATCATGTTGATCACCTTAGTTGCTGTTGTTACTAACTAAGTCACGATGAATAACAATAGTGTGACAATTAATTTTAAATTCAATGATTAGTTTGGCTTAGATAGAGATTATTTTCTCTTATCTTCCCTGTTGCATGACCTCTTTTACCTTACTAACGAATATGCGACAGTACGTTTTGGAGGTCAATGCTAGGTAATCTCGTCATATATCATCCGTGATATTTAACTGTCTGTAACAATGCGACTATTACCTAATTTGTACCTGGCCCTTTTATTCCTTTTTGCTCCTAATAAACCTCGTGTAATGGGCGAGGTTGTTTATTTACTAATTAACGATTAGTTATGATGCTGTTGTGCTTGTAATAGCATCTTTTTCAATTCACTTGAGTCGGGATAAGCATTTACCCCTTGTGATAAATATTTGATAGCTCTAATAAAATCTTGGTTTTTTAGGCAAAAGTTACCAAATAAACGATACCTGCCTTCAGGAGCGTCGTTATCTAATTTATAGTCGCCTATTGCTTGCTCTAATTCTAGAAATATTTTCCAGTTATTTTCTTGAACCGCATGCCTGAACATACTAAATTTTGCCTGTTGTCCCAATTCTGTACTGATGTGGTAACGTTCACCACGTTGTTGAAAGTACTCTTGTACAGCACTAATTCCACCAAAAGCTACAATGTCTTTAATAGAGTAAAATGTAAGATCAGGGTAGTCATTAAAATACCAACTAAGACCTGTGGTAAAGCT
>JBNKXM010000351.1:0-2979 GCA_050300315.1 Thalassotalea sp.
TGTATGGCCGAGAAGGCATTACCGGTGAGCGCGATAGAGAAACCATTGGTTTTGCGACTGTACGCGCTGGAGACATTATTGGTGAACATACTGCATTCTTTGCAGACTTAGGCGAGCGCTTAGAAATTACCCATAGAGCCACGTCAAGAATGACGTTTGCCTTAGGGGCAATGAGAGCCGCTTTTTGGTTGAAAGATGCGGTTGCTGGTTTTTACGATATGCAAGATGTGCTTGGTCTGAAAGACTAAAATCGTAAGCGATAAATATAGAAAAGTTCTACTTTTAGCAGTTTTAATTAAAAATTGAATAAAAGTTAAGGTTTTTACATTTTTTACTAGACGAAAGACGAGCGTGAGCGTAAAATAAGTGGATTTTGTCAAAAGATACTGATTCTAGGGAGTTGAACAGTGGTTTTGGCATTTTTTATGCGCTTTTTTAGCGCTATTATACGAATAGCTTTTATGCTTAGTGTTTGAAAAATTAGTTATTTCAACATTAAGTTTCTTTCTTCTTAACGGAGGTTAAATTGACTAAATCTGCCATTTTGGTGCTGGAAGACGGCACTGTGTTTAAGGGCACCGCAATTGGTGCAGAAGGGGCGGCTGTTGGCGAAGTAGTATTTAATACTTCCATGACGGGTTACCAAGAAATCCTTACCGACCCATCATACGCAGAACAAATTGTAACGCTTACTTATCCGCATATCGGCAATACAGGTACCAATAGTGAAGATGAAGAATCATCAACTATTTGGGCAAAAGGTTTAGTGATCCGTGACCTACCGCTACTAGCAAGTAATTTTCGTAATGAACAGAATTTGAGCGATTACCTTAAAGCGAATAATATTTTAGGTATCGCCGATATTGATACCCGCAAGTTAACACGTATTTTACGTGAAAAGGGGGCGCAAAATGGCTGTATTCTCGCCGGCGACGATATCAATGAAAATGATGCCTTAGCACAAGCGAAAGCGTTCCCAGGACTTAAGGGAATGGATTTAGCAAAAGTGGTATCAACTAAAGAACAATATAACTGGACAGAAGGTAGTTGGCAGTTAGGTCAAGGCCACATTACACCAGAAAGTAGTCAGTTTCACGTCGTTGCCTACGATTTTGGCGCCAAACGCAATATTTTACGTATGTTAGTGGACCGTGGCTGCCGATTAACCGTAGTACCGGCGCAAACACCTGCAGAAGACGTATTAGCGATGAATCCTGATGGTATCTTCTTGTCAAATGGCCCTGGTGATCCAGAACCTTGTGATTATGCAATTAATGCCATTAAAACGTTTTTAACAACAGAGATTCCTGTTTTTGGTATCTGTTTAGGGCATCAATTATTAGGTTTAGCCAGCGGTGCTAACACGATTAAGATGAAATTCGGTCATCATGGTGGTAACCATCCGGTGAAAGATCACGCAAGAAACGTGGTAATGATCACCGCACAAAACCACGGTTTTGCCGTTGATGATACTGACTTGCCTGAGCATTTAGAAGTGACACATAATTCGTTATTTGACGGTACCATCCAAGGTATACATCGCACAGATAAGCCAGCCTTTAGTTTTCAGGGACACCCTGAAGCAAGTCCTGGTCCGCATGATGCAGCACCGTTATTTGACCACTTTATTGATTTAATTAAAAAGCACAACGCTTAATCACCCAGAAGAGAGACGAATTACTATGCCAAAACGTACTGACATAAAAAGTATCTTAATTTTAGGTGCTGGCCCGATTGTTATTGGTCAAGCTTGTGAGTTTGACTACTCTGGAGCGCAAGCATGTAAAGCGCTTCGTGAAGAAGGGTATCGTGTTATTTTAGTTAACTCTAACCCTGCAACCATTATGACTGACCCTGAAATGGCTGATGCAACTTATATCGAGCCAATTCATTGGGAAGTTGTTCGCAAGATCATTGAAAAAGAGCGACCTGATGCGGTACTACCTACTATGGGTGGACAAACGGCGCTTAACTGTGCGCTTGAATTAGAAGCCAATGGTGTACTTAAAGAATTTAATGTTGAAATGATTGGCGCGACAGCTGATGCGATTGATAAAGCCGAAGACCGTAGTCGTTTCGATCAAGCCATGAAAAATATTGGTTTAGAAACGCCGCGTGCTGAAATCGTTCATTCAATGGAAGAAGCGCATGAAACGTCAACGCGTATCGGTTTTCCTTGTATTATTCGCCCGTCATTTACTATGGGTGGAACAGGTGGCGGTATCGCGTATAACCGCGAAGAATTTGAGGAAATCTGTACCCGCGGCCTTGATTTATCTCCAACCAGTGAATTGTTAATTGATGAATCATTAATTGGCTGGAAAGAGTATGAAATGGAAGTGGTTCGCGACAAAAATGATAACTGTATCATTATTTGTTCGATTGAGAACTTTGATCCTATGGGGATTCATACTGGTGATTCAATTACGGTTGCACCAGCACAGACGTTAACCGATAAAGAATATCAAATCATGCGTAATGCCTCATTAGCGGTATTGCGTGAGATTGGTGTTGAAACCGGTGGTTCAAACGTACAGTTCGGTGTTTGTCCTAATACTGGGCGTATGGTGATCATTGAGATGAACCCTCGCGTATCGCGTTCGTCAGCATTAGCATCAAAAGCGACAGGTTTCCCAATTGCAAAAATTGCCGCTAAATTAGCGGTTGGCTACACATTGGATGAATTATCGAATGATATTACGGGCGGTGCTACGCCAGCGTCATTCGAACCAACAATCGATTATGTAGTGACAAAGATCCCTCGTTTTAACTTTGAAAAATTCGCAGGTTCTGAAGACAGACTTACCACTCAAATGAAGTCGGTGGGTGAAGTGATGGCGATAGGTCGTACTTTTCAAGAGTCCATGCAAAAAGCTCTTAGAGGACTGGAAACCGGCGCCAACGGTTTTAGTGAAAAGTTTTCCTTTACCGATGAAGATTCCATGGATCGGTTAAAACAGGAATTGCGTCAGCCAGGTC
>JBNKXM010000352.1:0-2965 GCA_050300315.1 Thalassotalea sp.
CCCAGACTTTAAGCTTCATTTAGCGCAAAGCCTCGCAAACGGTACTCCTTATGTAAACCGTCATGTTGATGAAAATGATACCGCGGATGAATATACCGCCAAGATTTTTGAATCTACTATGGCCAGCCTTGAATTAGCACGTAAAAGTTTAAATACCTCAACCATTAATCGTTCGGTAGATTTACTCACTCAAGCAAATAAAATTTCATTTTTTGGTCTTGGTGCATCAGCTGTTGTTGCCCATGACGCATTAAATAAGTTTTTCCGCTTCAATGTGCCTGTTGTTTATTTTGATGACATATTAATGCAACGCATGAGTGCTATTAATAGCCAACAAGGTGATGTGGTTGTCGTTATTTCTCATACTGGCCGAACTAAGTCACTAGTAGAAGTTGCCAGTTTAGCGAAAGAAAACGATGCCACTGTCATAGGGATCACAACAGAAGGCACACCGCTGGCAAAAGAATGTAATATCGTACTATCTGTAGATGTTGCCGAAGACACAGATTTATATATGCCAATGTCTTCTCGTATTGCGCAATTAACGTTAATC
This sequence comes from Thalassotalea sp., assembly GCA_050300315.1. Lineage (GTDB taxonomy): Bacteria > Pseudomonadota > Gammaproteobacteria > Enterobacterales > Alteromonadaceae > JBNKXM01. Next base: position 554 of record JBNKXM010000352.1, read on the forward strand.
GATATTCTTGCCACAGGCTTTACCTTGCGCCGTGGCACCAAGTTTAGAGACAACTTGAAGAAAGTTAAAGACAGCTTACGAAGCTCACGTTTTGAGCGTAAAGAGTAGTTTCGTTTTATTTCACCACTCAATATTAGTTTAACCACTAAGGATCATAATGCCTAGAAGAACGAAGATTGTTGCAACGTTAGGCCCTGCAACTGAAGATAGAGAAACGTTAAAAAAAGTGCTCGCTGCCGGTGTTAACGTAGTTCGCCTAAATTTTTCACATGGTAGTGCTGAAGATCATATCCAACGCGCCAATACCGTTCGCGAAATCGCTAACGAGCTTGGTATCTATGTCGGTATTTTAGGTGACTTACAAGGCCCTAAAATTCGTGTATCAACATTTAAAGATGGTCCAATTCAACTTAACGTGGGCGACAAATTTGAACTAGATGCTACCCTACCAAAGGGTGAAGGTTGCCAAGAAAAAGTCGGTATCGATTATAAAAATTTACCAAATGACGTAACAAGTGGCGACATCTTGTTACTCGATGATGGTCGTGTGCAATTAAAAGTATTAAGTACTGATGGTCCTTCAGTGTTTACCGAAGTAACTGTTGGTGGTCCATTATCAAACAATAAAGGCATAAACCGTAAAGGTGGTGGTTTAACAGCGCCAGCATTAACTGACAAAGACAAAGAAGATATAAAAACGGCCGCTAAAATCAATGTAGATTTTCTTGCCGTTTCTTTCCCAAGAGATGCTGCTGACATGCGTGAAGCGCGTTTATTAGCACAAGAAGCAGGCTGTGATGCTCGCTTAGTATCTAAAATAGAACGCGCCGAAGCGGTAAACGATGACAAAGTATTAGACGATATTATTTTAGCATCTGATGTTGTTATGGTTGCCCGTGGCGATCTTGGCGTCGAAATTGGTGATGCTGCGCTTGTTGGTAAACAAAAACATATTATCGCGCGCAGCCGACAATTAAACCGCGCTGTGATCACAGCAACGCAAATGATGGAAACCATGATAACTCAGCCTATGCCGACACGCGCTGAGGTAATGGACGTATCAAATGCAGTATTAGATGGTACTGACGCTGTTATGTTATCGGCAGAGACTGCCGCAGGTAAATACCCAGTTGAAACAGTTAAAGCCATGTCTGAAGTGTGTCTTGGCGCTGAAACTCATCGTTCGGTAAATACCTCAAGACACCGTATCGAATTGATGTTTAATGAAGTTTCAGAAACCATCGCTTTATCTGCTATGTATGCGGCGAATCACCTAAATGGTGTTAAAGCGATTATTGCTTTAACTGAATCTGGCCATACGGCAAAATTAATGTCGCGGATCACTTCAGGATTACCGATTTATGCCTTGTCTCGTCATGATAAGACCCTTAATAAAAGTGCGATTTATCGCGGTGTTTATCCAGTGTCTTTTGACTCAACCCATAGCAATAACGATGAGTTAGCTAATGACGTGTTAAAAGCCGTTCACAAGAGTGCTGACTTAGCCGTAGGTGATACAGTCATATTTACTCATGGTGATCTCATGGAAACTGTAGGTGCAACTAACACCTTAAAAATCTTAACAGTAACCAAAGCACATTTATCATAGCCTCAGGTAATTCCAAAAAGGTAGCTTATAAGCTACCTTTTTTTTGCTCGTAAAAAATCAACCTATATTCCAACGCTTTACATTTACTTTATTACCCTATTCAATTTATGCTAATCAACACATTGTTTTAATTCGTTCTGACACGAATATCTCACTCAACTAAGAAGGATCAGTCAATGACTAAACGTATTGCACTAATTACCAGTGGTGGTGATGCGCCAGGCATGAATGCTGCGATCAGAGCCATAGTGTTAGCTGCACAGCGCTATAAATGTCAGGTGATAGGCTTCTATCATGGGTTTAATGGCTTGATCAATGACGAATCATTACCATTAACAATAAAACAGGTAAATAGCATCATCCATCGTGGCGGTACAATATTAAAGAGTGCCCGTTGCCAAGAAATGCATACAGAGCAAGGCGTCAAGCAAGTAGCCAATGTGTTACTAAAAAACAAAATAGACGCGTTAATTGTTATAGGTGGCGACGGTTCGTTTAACGGTTTATTAGCGCTTAGCCAGCATTGGCAAGGACAGTTACTTGGTATTCCTGGCACGATAGACAATGATATTGATGGTACAGATTTCACCATTGGATTTTCTACAGCGGTTAATACTGCTATCGAAGCCATCGACAAAATCAGAGACACAGCAGACGCGTTTGATCGAGTATTTTTGGTTGAATTGATGGGAAGACACAGTGGCCATATCACCTTTAATGTCGGTATTTCCTGTGCTGCAGAGCAAGTGATTTCTTTTGAAAACTTTCAATTAGAAAATCAACAACAAACGTTAACAGATATC
>JBNKXM010000353.1:0-2964 GCA_050300315.1 Thalassotalea sp.
GTAGTAAGTTGCAAGAGGACTTTATGTAATGAATCATCAGGTTGGCTATCAGGGTCGATCGATTGTAGTTTGCCGAAAATAATCGATTTATCAGCCCAACGTTCAAGCTCAGTTAAAGGAGTAAGTATTTTTCGCACTTGACGAAGATAAAACCGGCTGATCAATATCACAGACGTTAATAAAATAATTGCGCCAGCGACAACTAGCAGAGCTGGTAATTTGTCTTCAGACAACACTAGCAAGAACATCAAACACACTAAACTCACCAGCACTATGATTGAGAGCAGTGTACGCGCCAAGCGATACCATTGTTTTTCGATTTGAGCGGCTGTGTTAGACATAAGTTACTAAGTGAATGAGCTTACCATGCAGTGTAGACAAGATTTAGATGAAGCACATAAAAAAACACCGTAACTTTTTCAAGTTACGGTGTTTTATGTTCATTACAGCGATTGATTATGCTTCAGCAATAACAATAACTTTAATGCTAGTATCTACATCGTTATGTAAGTGAAGAGTGATATCAAATTCACCTGTTTCACGAATAGTACCTAAAGGCATACGTACTTGAGCTTTAGTGATTTCTACACCAGCTTCAGTAATTGCATCAGCAATATCACGAGTACCAACAGAACCGAATAATTTACCTTCTTCACCCGCAGATGAAGCGATAGTTACTTCTGCTAATTCAACGATTTTAGCTGCTTTTGCTTCTGCTGCTGCCAAGTTGTCAGCTAATTGCTTTTCTAATTCAGCACGACGAGCTTCAAAATGCTCAACGTTTGCTTTAGATGCAAATACTGCTTTACCTTGAGGTAATAAGAAGTTACGAGCATAACCAGACTTAACGGTAACTTTGTCACCAAGACCGCCTAATTTGGCGATTTTATCAAGAAGAATTACTTCCATTTTCAAAACCCCTTATTAGGTTACTTGTGTAAATCAGTATATGGCAATAACGCTAAGTAACGAGCACGCTTGATCGCACGACCAAGTTGACGTTGATATTTAGCAGCAGTACCAGTAATACGGCTAGGAACGATTTTACCACTTTCAGTGATATAGTTTTTCAACGTAGCGATATCTTTATAATCGATTTCGCTAGCGCCTTCCGCTGTGAAGCGGCAGAACTTACGACGTCTAAAAAAACGAGACATGGATTTCTCCTAATTAATCATTTCAATTTGTTGAGCATGCAATGCGAGTAAAGGATTACCATTTCTCGATTCGTGGCGGTTGATAAAACCGGTCACTTTTACATTACTGCCAACAATTAATTCACGAGCTAATTGTGATAATTCACTAGTTGCCACAACTTGGATACGAACAAATGCTTGTCTATTTAAGCCTGCTTCATTTTGGATAGACTTGTGGTCTATTGAAAATTGACAGTGTTCAAAACCTGCTGGGCTAGTTGAAAATTTTGGTGCTTTAACCACTTCTCCAACCAACACAAGACAATTAGTAATCACAGATCACTTATTCTTCGCTTGCAGCTTCTTCAGTAGTTTCAGCTGCTTCTGGAGCTTCAGTAACTTCTGGTTTAACTTCGCGGCGATCTTCACGACGGTCTTCTTTAGCAACAGCCATAGCTGAAGCTTCAGTTACCGCACCTTTAGTACGCATGATCATGTTACGAATAACAACATCGTTATAACGGAAAGAAGTTTCTAATTCATCAATAACTGTTTGAGGCGCTTCAACGTTCATAAGAACATAATGTGCTTTGTGCAATTTATTGATTGGGTATGCTAATTGACGACGGCCCCAGTCTTCAAGACGGTGGATTTTGCCTTCAGCAGCATTGATCAAGTCAGTGTAGCGCTGGATCATACCAGGTACTTGTTCACTCTGATCAGGGTGAACCATAAATACGATTTCGTAATGACGCATTAAAACGCTCCCTACGGGTTTATAGCCTCTAAAATGGCTCAGCCGACACCACTTGAGGCAAGGAACAAAAAGTTCAGGCTGAATTAAGGTCGCGTATTGTAGGGAATTTAACCAATAAAGGCAAGCAACAATCGTCATTAACAGGAAAAAGAAAAATATCAGTGTTTTACGCTGGCATTTTGGTATTTAGCGTAATCAAAAAAGTTTAAATAAACACGATCTAATCCTTGATGATCGGTTTTATTAAACACTATATTCAGTGAGTTTGAATTCATTTGAAAATTAGCGATTTTCTCTAAAAAACAAGCTGATGTCAGTTCGTTCTCACATCGTTTTAGTACTTCTATAAACACAAAGGCATTCAAATAACCTTCAAAACGCACATGATCGAGTTTTTCAACACCTATTGCCCGCATGTCTTCGACAAACAACTGGCATAATTGCCAAGCGCAATGTTCAGGATCAGGCACTACTTCAGTAACTAGAACATTACTTGGTTGTTCAATACGTTGAAATAAATCATTACTTGATATAAATGATACTGTCGTAAAAAACGGTTCAAATTTTTGCTGATAAGCTAAGTTAATCAACTTAGCAAGTGGTTGATAGGTACCAACAAACGCAACCGCTTGTACTTGTTTATTTTTTAAAATATTAAGCGCCAGAGTAATATCGCTCGTATTACGTCGATAGCGTGTCACCACTTCTGGTTCAATTCCATGGAGCTTCATAACATTCAAATAACCTTGCTCAACAGCCGCGCCAAATGCATCCGCTTGAATGAGTAGCCCTATTTTTGTAAATTTTTTGACGTTAACTAAATAGTCTATTTGAGCACGCGCTTCCTGATAATAGCTGGCGCGCAAATTATAAATATTTTCGGTAACAGGATTTCTTAAAAATTCAGCCCCGGTAAATGGTGTTAGAAACGGTAGTTTGCTTTGCTGAATAAGAGGTAAAATTGCGTTCGTTGTTGGTGTTCCTACATAATTAAAAAACGCAAAAATATCATCTCGTTCAAGAAACTTTTGCGTGTTTGTTAACGTTTTGTACGGTTCATAACCATCATCA
>JBNKXM010000354.1:0-2964 GCA_050300315.1 Thalassotalea sp.
TTGTATGAAACCGGCAACATTGTTGTGTTAAATAATGGCATTGAATTTGCCGCAACGTATTTTATTTTATTGCTAGCCTTGTTATTTATTGGTGCAGGACGATTTACCAGCGTAGATCATTACTTGTATACTTACTATTTGAAACCACGAATAGATAACAATAAATATTTATGAAAGCGCTAGACTTATTATTACAGCGACAATCTACTCCGTTATTAACCGAACCTTTACCTGATAGCGACCAATTAAATAGCATTTTAATGGCAGGGATGCGTGTCCCTGATCATGCTAACCTTAAGCCATTTCATTTTACTGTGGTTAAAGGCGACGGCTTACAAACATTAAGCGATATTTTTGTTGATGCGGTTAAAGAGCAAACTAACGACATTGCTAAATTAGAAAAAACCGCCAAGATGCCATTTCGAGCGCCGCTTATTATTGTGGTATCTACGCAATATTTACCACATGAAAAAGTGCCTCAAGTTGAACAGATGATCACCGCAGGCTGCGCCGTTCATGCGATGCAAATGGCATCAGTAAGCTTAGGTTATGGCGCAATGTGGCGTACGGGTGAATTAAGCTATAACGCTATCGTTAAGCAAGCGCTCGGCATTTCAGCGCAAAACGATATTGTTGGTTTTCTTTATATTGGTACTAGTCAAAAAGAGTTACCGATCAAAGAGCCTAAATTTTATGATGATCGGGTCAGTTATTTATCATAAATTCTTGCTGGTTAAGGATATTAACCAGCAACTTTCTATTATTCAAAGCTACTTAGTGCATGTGATAGATCGGCAATTAAATCATCAACATTTTCTAAGCCTACCGAGATCCGAATGTCACTAATTGATATGCCCATTTGCGCGAATTGTTCTGGAGACTGTTCTTTTAGTCCACTGATCGCCGGTGCGTAAACTAAGCTTTCGTGTCCGCCCCAACTGACACCTATTTGAAAGAGTTCAAGGCGATTAACGAAACGTTTTACATCATCAAGATTTGCTGTGTTTAGTTTAAAGCTCATTAAACCGCTATAGCCTTGCATTTGTTTTCTTGCCAGTGCGACTTGTGGAAAGTTATCTAGCCCTGGATAATTGACGTGGGCAATCGCAGTGTGATTTGCTAGATAATTCGCAATTTTTTCGGCGCTTTGTTGATGACGCTCCATGCGTAGCGATAAGGTACGTAAACTTCTCAATAAAAACCATGCTTCCATCGGTGCCATTTTAGCGCCGAGTAACTCATATTCTTTACAATGAATCGCATCAATAAGCTTGTTACTGCCAATTAATACGCCTGCAATGATGTCACTATGACCACCTAAGTATTTAGAACAAGAATGTAGCTCCAAATCGATCCCAAGCGACAAAGGCTTTTGAAACAGTGGAGTTGCCCATGTGTTATCTATGATGGTTGCAATATTATTCGCCTTAGCTAATTGCGCGATTTGTTCGAGATCTTGCAAACCAAACACCACTGAAGACGGGCTTTCTAAATAGATTAATCGGGTGTTTTGTTTGATACTGCTTTTAAATTGTTCAATATCATCACCATCTATGTATGTCACTTCAATACTAAATTTCGTTTTTAAAAAATCATTAATAAAACTGATTGACGGGCCATAAGTATTTTTTAAGGTGATCAGATGATCTCCCGCGTTAAGAAAATGAAGCATACTTGCAGAAACTGCCGCCATTCCGGAGGCAAACAACTTGGCTTTATCGCCACCAGCTAATTGCGCTAATTTTTGTTCAACAAAAGCAACAGTTGGATTTTTCCCCCGCGTATAAATAGCATTATTGATTTTGTCGTCAAACGCAGATTCGATCGCTTCCCACGAATTAAAGGTAAATAATGAGTTTTGATAAATAGGTGGAACTACCGCACCATAGGTATCACTTGCTTGATGAATATCACTGATTAGCTTTGTTTCATCGTGATAATTATTGCTCATAAATAGCGTCCTTTTGCTGAGAACTTTTGAAATAGCCAATGCCACACCAGGCAAAAACAAATGCGATGACAATATTAGTTAACGACAACAACTGCCATGGCCAATATTCGTATACAGAAACATGCAAAGAAGCGTAGATAAAAACCGATGTCGTACTCCACGGAACCAAGCTTTCAATCATAGTTCCTGTATCTTCAAGCGAGCGTGATAAAACCTTACGTGGCAATGACAGTTGATCATATTTCTGCTGAAAAGCTTCACCAACAACAAAGCTATTGGCATATTGACTCGAAGTTAATGAGTTAACGACGGCAGATGCAACTAGTGTTGTTGATACTAATGCTGCTGCGCTACTAATTTTGCCCAGCAAACCGTTAATCAGCCTAGGAATAGCATGGATACAGTCAAGCGAACCTAAATAGATAAATACCAGAATAATTATAATAATCGGCGCATTAAGCGCGTATAAACCGCCGCGGTTAAACAGTGGTGTGATCGCCGTTGGTACCTGTGTTAATGGTTGATTATCGCTGATCATTGAAATATTAAAACCTTGGTATAAGGTTTGAAAAATATCTGAGACAGTCACCGCTTGAAAGATCATCGCTAATACGCAGGCGACGATTGACGAGCAGATCAGCGTTGGCAACGCAGGATAACGCTTAAATGCACCAAATAAAATAATCAAAGGTGGCACTAATAATAGATTGTTTAACTGATAAAGCTTATCTATCGCGAGTAACGTGGTATTGAGTAGTTCAACAGATGCAAGTGGTGAGTCTGGTGTCAATAAAGCTGCCGGATAAAGATAATCTAGTATGCTAAACCCCATGGCAGCGATAATAGCAGACGGTATTGTTGTCACTAACATTGAGTGGATATGTTGATAAACATCAATATTCACAGCGATTGCGGCAATGTTGGTAGTGTCAGATAAGGGGGATAATTTATCGCCAAAATATGCTCCGCCAACGATTGCGCCAGTGGTTATCGCTAAATCCGCGCCTATGACA
>JBNKXM010000355.1:0-2957 GCA_050300315.1 Thalassotalea sp.
CAAACAACGAAAGTCAGGCATTTAATTTTTCTGAAGGTCGCGGATGGGATGGACATGTTTCAGGAGGTAGCTTAAAGCTCGATTTTGACAATGGTTGGAATTTTGTTGACCGATTTAGTCTGACGCAAGGTAAAGCCAACACCTATGGTTTTGTTCCTAACGGCGCGGCAACGACACTAGGAGAAGTCGCTGACAATGGCGAATCAGCAACTGGCGCAGTCACTAGAGATAGTTATGCAGCCAATACCCCAGTACAACAAATTGGTCGCTGGGTGGTATTAAAAGATATTGACGCATTTACCAATGATTTAGCAGTCGCTAAAAAATGGCAAGACCTAACCGCTACTGTAGGCCTATATACCGCAAGCACTTCAGCCAACGACTGGTGGTCTCTAGGTAATCAAGCATATTACGTGCTTAGTGCTGGTGGCGAAATGTTAAATGATATTGCCTGTAATAGTTCAGCTGAAGGCTGTGGCTGGAATTATGATATTGATTCTACTGGCGATGCGACGACTACGGCACTTTATGGCGCGTTAAACTACAAAGCAAATGAAGATATCATTCTTGATTTTGGTATTCGTCGTGAAAATCATCAGGTTGAATATTCGGTTGATGAAGGACTCGACGGTCAGATCAGCAAAGCCGTTTCTTATGACGAAAGCAAAACCTCATGGACTGCGGGTATCAACTACAGCATCAGCGAAACTATGGCGGTATTTGCCCGTGTTAACAAGGGCTACAAAATGCCTTATTTCGACGATTTTAGAGATAACTTCGCCGCGTATAACGCCGGTGAGACATTAATTAAAGAAGTTTCTCAAGGCGAGTTAGGTTACAAATACATGACGGATAATTTCCAAGCGTATGCCACCTTATTCAGTAATGAAGTGAAAGGAGATTCGTTTGTTCGTCGTCCAGGAGAACCAGCAGAAATTTTGACAAACGAAGCGCTTGGTGTCGAACTGGATTTAAACTATATGAATGACACTGGACTTATCGTAAATCTAAATGCCACGGTACAAGATACCGAGATCACTGCCAGCGCAGAAAATCAAGGCAACGAAACGCAGCGTCAACCAGGTTGGCAGGTGAGATTAACGCCAAGCTATGAATTTGATTTAGGTAACGATATGTTCATGACTCTTTATGGCACACTTTCAGCCGTAGATGATCGCTATGGTGATAATGCTAATAGTGTTGTGCTTGGCGGTTATGAAAAAATTGACGCAGGGGTGATTTTTGAGCCAAATGAGCAAGTTAAGTTACAGCTTTCAGTAGACAACCTAACAGATAAATTAGGAATTACCGAAGGCGATCCACGTAACCCAAGCGCACCAAATGGCCGCTACATATTACCGCGTAGTGTAAAATTTAGTATTTCTTATGCAATATTTTAGTTAATTGTTTTAAGACCAATAAAGCCCTATGTTTAGGGCTTTTTTATGTATGGATATTTACACATTATCAAACAGATATGACAGCTGATGAATTAAGCCCCCTAACTATCCTTTATAAATACATGATTCAATCCTATTTGTTTTATTGATAAACTAGACACGCCTTCACTGTCATTGAAATCTATAACGCGTTTAAAGGATATAACTTGCTCTGGATCATCACAAAATACTTAATCACAGCTGCCATGGTGGTATTAATCTCTGAAGTGGCTAAACTCAATGACAAACTAGGTGGTTTACTGGCCGCCTTACCATTAGTAACCGTACTTACGCTGATTTGGCTTTACGTAGAACATCAGCCGCCAGCGAAAATTGCCAATCACGCTTGGTATACATTTTGGTATGTTGTGCCAACGCTTCCTATGTTTCTTATTTTCCCTTGGCTGTTACCTCGATTAGGTTTTGGGCTCACACTAATTGCCTCGGTCGTCATTACCTTAATTTGTTTTATCAGTTTTGCATTTGTTGTTCGCCGATTTGGTATCGAGTTAATGTAAAACCAGCCATCAATTCAGACAATAATTTGTCCAACATATTTAGCTAAATCCTGTATGATAAATATTTATACATTAAAGGAATAAAAATGAACGATCAGAACATGGATGCTATCGAAACACCGCTTGAATATGTCGGTTTTCGCTTAAGATTTGTCGCTTCAATAATTGATTCAATACTGCTAATGATGATCATCTACCCTTTACTAACCATGATATATGGCAGTGATTATGGCGATTCAGAGCAAATGCTTTTAGGTATTCCTGATCTACTCATTAGTTGGGTATTTCCTATCGTTGCTACTATCGTATTTTGGGTCAGTAAGTCTGCAACGCCAGGAAAAATGGCGGTAAGAGCAAAAATTGTCGACGCACAAACGGGAAATTTACCCTCGGTTAAACAATCAATAATACGTTACATCGGCTATTACATTTCACTACTACCTCTGGGCTTAGGCTACTTATGGATTATATGGGATAGTAAAAAACAAGCATGGCATGACAAACTTGCTGGCACTGTGGTGGTTCGTCCTATCAACCAAGGTGTTGAAAACGTAAGTTTTTCCGCTGAAAAAAATAAATTATCTGATTAAATAACTGGTTAATACTATGATTATTAACAAACACTCAAATAACACGCTTTGGCTTATCATCTACTTTAGTGTGTTAATTTGGTCAGCGATTAATCCTAAAGATCAATTCACTTGGTTACTGGAAGTACTCCCTGCATTGATAGGTTTTATACTGATTGTTATCACTTATCAGTCATTTCGTTTAACGCCGATGCTTTATGGTTTGATTCTCATGCATTGCATTATTTTAATGATAGGCGGTCATTACACTTACGCAGACGTACCGTTTTTTGATGGATTATTTGGCGCTGAACGTAATAATTACGATAAAGTTGGTCATTTTGTTCAAGGTTTTGTTCCCGCCCTATTAACACGAGAAATTTTACTGCGCAAAGCTATCGTTAATGGCAATGTATGGCGAAATGTTATTA
>JBNKXM010000356.1:0-2951 GCA_050300315.1 Thalassotalea sp.
AGCCTATCTTACGTGATACCGAAGAAGTGAAAGTGATGATCCGTTATCCGCTAGACCAACGTAGTTCGGTTGGACATGTTGATGAAGTGATGATCCAAGCGCCAAATGGTGCAGAGTTACCGTTATCGGAATTAGCTAATATTACTCTGACCGATGGTGTGACCCGCATTCGCCGAGAAAATGGTAATCGTACCATCAACGTTTGGGCGAAAGTTGATGCTGACCAAGTTGAACCATTTGCGGTCGCTAAAGATATTCGTGATAAGTTTATTCCTCAGTTACTTAGACAATATCCTTTAGTGAAGAGTGAAGTGTCTGGTCGTATTCAAGATGAAATCGACAGCGCGAATAATCAAGTGCGTGACTTTGTTGTCTCGTTATTGGTGATATTCTCGTTATTAGCTGTGCCATTAAAATCTTACTCTCAACCATTCATGATCATGACGGTGATCCCATTTGGTGTGGTTGGGGCAGTATTTGGTCATTTAATGCTAGGTATGGATCTTAATACTTTATCGGTGTTTGGTATTATTGCCGCCGCTGGGGTTGTGGTTAATGACTCTTTAGTGATGGTAGATTACGTTAATAATGAACGAAAAGCTGGGGTTCCCTTGCATCAAGCAGTGATGCAGTCAGGTGCAAAACGTTTTCGCGCGATTATGTTAACGTCGTTAACCACGTTCATCGGTTTGGTGCCTATTGTATTTTTTGAAACCAGTATGCAGGCGAAGATTGTTATCCCAATGGCGGTATCATTATCATTTGGTGTACTGTTTGCGACTATAGTAACGTTAGTCTTGATCCCAAGTTTATATGTCATCATTGAAGACTTAAAAGGTTTGCGTAAACGTAAGAAAAAAGTAAACCAAATAGAAACGCCAATTGCTGAGGCAACCGAAGCTTAAATTACTTGATAATTAATATCAGTGATTAATTTAAAACCAGTACTTAAATTAAGTACTGGTTTTTTGTATTTATGCGCTTAAATTTTCTCTGTGCTGATTTATATTTGGTAATTTATTCACATCTAAAATTTCATTAGGCAGCGAATCGTCGCTAGTTAACTATTGTTGGTTTATCACCTAAAAAGCTGCTTGCATCATAGGAAAGAAACTGTCACAGTGAAGTATCAAAGAGTAAAAATGGCTCACTCATAAAACTCAGGGAGGTTATTGCTACAAAAATGATTGTCGATCATTTTGTCAGCTAAAATTCTTTGACTAAGGTGCTGAATCTTAGGAAAAAGTTGCCAATAGATTGACGTATTGTTTATCAATATTTATGGGACTTTTTATATGACTGAAGAAAAAACCATCTATATTCTAGATACCAATATTCTTTTGCACGAACCTTTCGCTTTTTTATCCTTTCAAGAGCACGATGTCGTTGTTCCAATGACAGTGTTAGAAGAACTAGATTCCATTAAAGATCGACATAAAGACGTTAGCAGAGACGCACGTGTTGCCATTAGAGCATTAGAAGATGCATTAGCAAACGCGACGCCAGAACAGGTGCTAGCAGGCGTACCTTTGCCGACAAAAGAAGGAGCTTCAGGAATTGGTTGTTTATCTATTTTTAATGACTACACCTTAGATCAAACGGCGGGCAAATTATCGTTTAATGAAAACGATAACCGCATCATTAATACCGCTATCCATATTCAAAATACCCGCAAAGACCGCAAAGTGGTGTTAGTCACCAAAGACATCAATATGCGCTTAAAAGCCAAAGGCGCGGGGTTAAACCATGTTGAAGATTATCGTACCGATCAATTGACGATATTCAGTTTTTAACCAAGGGCTATCATCAGTTCTCGGGTGACTTTTGGGAGCATGTCAAGAATTGTGAAAGCGAAAGTGAAGGTCGAAATACCACCCATTATATTAAAAAAGATATCTTGCCTAATGCTTATATGAATGAGTATTTGCTTGATGAAGGTGAGCATTTTGCCGGTAAGGTTATTGGTTGGGATGATGAAAACTTAGCAATAGCTGATTTAAGCCGTGAGCGATTAATGGCTAAGCAAGCCTGGGGCATTCATCCTAAAAATATCTATCAAGGTATGGCGATGGATGCCTTGCTCGATCCGACCATAGATTTGGTGATCCTCACCGGCCCTGCTGGTTGTGGTAAGACACTATTAGCATTGGCATCAGCGCTGGAGCAAGTCGTTGAACGCGGGCTTTATGATAAAGTGATCGTGACCCGTAGCACACCAGAAATTGCCGAATCGATAGGTTTTCTGCCTGGTACTGAAGAAGAGAAAATGGCGCCATGGCTGGCAGCAATTACTGACTCCCTTGAAGTGTTACACAAACAGGATGAAAATATGGATGGCAGCCTAAATTATATTATGGACAAGGCGAACATTCAGTTTAAATCGGTTAATTTTATGCGTGGGCGCAGTATTCAAAATGCGCTGGTTTTACTCGATGAATGTCAAAACTTAACGGCGTCTCAGCTTAAAACCATTATCACCCGCTGTGGCGAAGGTACTAAGATAGTGTGTTCGGGTAATTTGGCGCAAATTGACAGTAACTATTTAACCGCTTTAACCTCAGGTTTGACCTATATTGTTGAACGATTTAAGGATTTTCCTGGCAGTAGCACGATAAATCTCAATGGTGTGGTCAGAAGTCGATTAGCATCGTTTGCAGAAGAAAATTTATAACTGAGTTGTTGGCTGAGAAGATCATTTGATATTCTCAGCCGCTCACTAAAACGTTAGCTTGTACTAAGTTGATTAGTTACTGTAAAAAACGTTCTTTTTCGTTGATTGTACAATGTTCAATCGGTTGTGGATCATTGGTTTTATCGATTAACCAACATTCTTGATAAACAGAGCAATAGCATAATTCGATAGTCACTTGGCTGTTAGCTTGCTGAACGGTATCTGCTTCGTTACCCTGATAGAGAATCGGTGTGACAGTGTGCTCAGGCGAAAGGATTTT
>JBNKXM010000357.1:0-2950 GCA_050300315.1 Thalassotalea sp.
ACCAATCATCTATCTGATACCTCATATTTGCCGTCACTAAATGATAAGCGTCAGCGTTGGCATTAAGTGCTTGACGATTTGGATTACGAATGCTGACATCAGGGGAAGCGCCAATATAATTATCAAATACGCCAACAGTTAAATGTTGATCTATGCCTTTATAAATAAAACCTGCCTTGACCATGTCATTGGGTGCCAGTGTAAAATCGTCCACACCATCACCAGAGTTATTCTGCTGATGACTATAAGAGATATTAAACGACCACGCATTGCTAAAATGCCATTTGCCGGTAAGCTCTATTCCTGAGTTGTGCAAACTGGCAGTATTCACAAAATCTAGCACACGGTCTTCTGCTCTAACGCGACCGATAAGATCTGACTGTCGGCTACGAAAATAGGCAAGTTCTAGCTGACGAGTTTCAGTGTGGTAATTAATGGCAAATTCCTTACTAGCAACCCGTTCAGGTTTTAGAGCGGCGTTCCCCCTTAAACCCCCTCTTATCGTGCCATCTTCATTACGTAAAATAAGATCAAAATTAGTTTCAACCCCAAATGCTGCCCGATAGGCTTCAGCGTATGCGCCTCGTAATGTCCAATGTTCATTAATATCATAGCTTGCTGCCACTCGCGGCGTTAGACTGCGGTGAGCATTCTCTGGTTTATTCAGTTGCAAACCAGCCGTCAATAATAGATTAGTAAACGGACTATAGGTGAACTGCCCATAGGCTTCTTTCCATAATGAAGTAAAGCTAGTAACAGGAGCTACACTGCGCCGCCCCGCCGAGCCAACATCCTGATGCCAAAGCGTCAGACCCGCAACCCAATTGACCTGATCACTAATCTTATACTGATGAGTTAATTCAACACTGGTGTCGTTCGAAAACGCCCGATAGTTGTATTGTTCAAACGCCATGCGACCAAATGAAAGATTCACTTCTATCGATTGGTTATCATTGACATCATAGGTATACCCCAATGAAGAATGGGTTCTAACACCATCAATCAACCGACTATTAAAATCAGGCTCTCCGCTCCAAGATGCAGAAGCCCCCATAAAATTCTGTTCACTGGAAACATACAAGTTTTGCCAACGCCAATTGCCGGTACTGATATCAACAAACAGGGCAGCATTTCGTTCACCACGGTCAATACTTTCAAATCGTGCATTTTGATCAAATAACGCAAATTGCCAACCATCTTCCTTGAACAAATTAACTGCGGCATTAATGTCAACATTATCTAAATGATAACTGCCATATCCCTGCAATTGTCGACTAGCAAATGAGCCACTTGTTACGCTTAATTGCGTCGAACTTTTCTGCTGTTTACGAGTGATAACATTGATCACTCCAGACATGGCATTAGTACCATAAAGCACAGAGCCTGGGCCTCTGATCACTTCAATACGCTCGATGGCTGTCAACGGAAACGCATTATAGAAAGGAAAATTTACCCCGCCAGAATAGCTTTCCCGAAATGGGCGTCCATTGATTAAAATCAGCACATGATTATCAGCATGACTTTGAAGATCGCCGCGCACGGCAACAACGTTTTGTGGATAGAAAAAAGACTCTGTCATGTAGAAACTAACTACTCGTTCTAGCACTTCATATAGGTTATTTGCGCCAAACAGTTGAATGTCTTTATGACTGATCACCGAAACCAATGAGGGTGAATTTTGTAGTTTCTGATCGAACTTGCTGCCCGTGCTTACTTTAATATCCATTAGTTCATCTAAGGAAAGCTCGAACAATTCTTGTATCTCAATTTCGGCGCGCGCGTCACTTGAATACATGGCGACAACCAGTGAAACAGTTAACATTAATGAACTAACTATTTGTCTCATAAATAAAAAAGATAGTGATTAATGCTTTAATAATAGAACAAAAAAATAAATCGCCACGATATATTTTTAAAGAAGAATAAACCGATCAGCTGAATCATTTACGAGTTACCGTAAATGTATCAATAATTATTTTTCTTGACCTGTGTCTAAGACACAGCTTTATGATCAGGCTAATAATACGAAGATTAAGTTAGGAGAGAATAAATGACAGTAACGGAACTTGCGAAATCTTTAGCCACCACAGCAGATACCGTGCGCTATTATACTAGGTTAAGCTTGCTTAAGCCGAGGAAGTCGCTTAACGGATATAAGCTATACTCAGCTCAAGATGCTTTGCGCTTAAAATTTATTTTAAGTGCCCGTCAGTTAGGTTTCACTGTCTCTGACATTAAACAGATTTTAACCGAAGCTAACCAAGGTAAAACGGCTTGTCCATTGGTACGAGATATTATTAAACAGCGGTTGGCAGAAACTGAACAACGCTTTCAGGAGATGTTAGTGTTAAGAAACAACATGAGCTCGGCGATAGCACAGTGGGAAACAAAACAAGACCAAGCACCTAGCGCTGATATGGTATGCCATTTAATTGAGCAATTTACCTCAGTCAAACACAGCGAGAAATAGCCATGACAAGCAATCAGCAAGATAACCAGCAAACAGACACCTGTCATGGGCATGTTAAACATGCTGAGCAAACCAAGTCTTGTCATCACCATACCAATGCTCAGTCGCAAGCTAGCTTGCAACTCATGATTGAAGGTGCAGGATGCGCAAGTTGTGTTGGTAAAATAGAACGTGCCATTTCATCGGTTAACGGTGTCTTAAGCGCAGAAATGAATTTTGCCGACCGCACTGTAATGGTCACAGGTAATGCGCCAGCTCAAGCGTTGATCAACGCGGTAGAATCAGCGGGTTATCACGCCAAAGTCATCAAACAACAGGATGAACAAAACGCCCTGAGTGAAAAAGAACAAGCTGACGCCAGCTATTATAAAAAACTACTGAGAGATACTAGCATAGCGCTTGGTGTTGGCTTACCACTGATGATTTATGGTTTGTTTATTGGTGACATGACTGTAGAAAGCAACATCGAGCGGATATCAT
>JBNKXM010000358.1:0-2944 GCA_050300315.1 Thalassotalea sp.
CTTAAAAAATACTGCGGTGGCGACTGGCAAGGCATTATAGATAAAATCAACGATGGTTATTTTAGCGAGATGGGGATCTCCGCATTGTGGATTTCACAACCCGTTGAAAACATTTATGCCGTATTAAACGACACCGCAGGAAGTACCTCTTATCATGGCTATTGGGCGAGAGATTTTAAACGCACTAACCCATATTTCGGCAGTTTTGTTGATTTTGATAACTTAATTCAAACCGCACACAGTAAAGGCATCAAGGTAATTATTGACTTTGCACCTAATCATTCATCTCCGGCATCCGACAGCGATGCGAGCTATGCTGAAAATGGCAAAATTTATAATGACGGGAGTCTTTTAGCTAGCTATCTCAATGATATTAATGGGTTATTTCATCATAATGGAGGGACTGATTTTTCCACTATTGAAGATGGTACTTATCGCAATCTCTTCGATTTAGCCGATTTTAACCATCAAAACTCAACATTAGATACCTACCTCACAGAAGCTATTCAATTATGGCTTGATAAAGGCATAGACGGTATTCGTGTTGATGCGGTGAAACATATGCCTCAAGGCTGGCAGAAAAAATGGATGGACAACATCTATAGCCATCAAGCTGTTTTCTCATTTGGCGAATGGTTTTTAAGTGAAGGCGAAGTAGATCCTGCCAACCATGAATTTGCTAACGAAAGTGGCATGAGTTTGCTCGATTTTCGCTTTGCTCAAAAAGCGCGACAAGTATTTAGAAATCGTAGCGCGTCAATGATTGATTTACACAATATGATCACCGACACCAACTCGGCATATAACGAAGTGATAGATCAGGTCACCTTTATCGATAACCACGATATGGACAGGTTCCATGAACCAACAGCCAATCAGCGTGAGCTTGAACAAGCGCTTAGTTTTACCCTTACTTCTCGTGGTGTACCAGCTATCTATTATGGTAGTGAACAATATATGACAGGTTATGGCGATCCAAACAATCGCGCTAAAATGACCACTTTTGATCGTACCACGACCAGTTATAAACTTATTCAAGCGTTAGCACCATTACGCAAAAGTAATCCGGCTCTGGCATACGGCGATACCGAGCAGCGCTGGCTCAATGATGACGTTTATGTCTATGAGCGTCAATTTGGTGATAATGTTGTGCTTGTAGCTATCAATCGTAGTGAAACAACGGCATTTGATCTTACTGGCTTACAATCCGATTTGCCTGCAGGTAATTATTCAGATGTTTTAGCTGGCTTACTTGATGGTGAATCAATTACCGTTGCCTCAAATAAGAGTGTTTCTGCCATTAATTTAGGCGCAGGAGAAGTTGGCGTCTGGCAATATACTGCGACTAACAACGGCGTTAATCTAGGTCATGTCGGACCTATGATGGGACAAACAAGCCAACAAATTACGCTTGATGGGCGAGGTTTTGGTAGTCAAGTAGGACAAGTAAAATTTGGCACCACAGCCGCCGAAATAGTCACTTGGGAAGACAGCCAAATAATTGCTAAGGTTCCGACACTAAACGCGGGGAAATATGATATTACGGTAACTGATGCAAGTAGCAATATAAGTAATATTTATGATGGCTTTGAAGTGTTAAATTCACCACAAGTGACCGTAAGATTCGTTGTTCACAATGCATACAGTAGCTGGGGACAGAATGTTTATTTACTCGGTGATCAAAGCGCGCTTGGTAACTGGAACATTAATAACGCCGTTGGTTCGTTATACAACCAAGTGATGTATTCTTATCCAAGCTGGTATTTTGATGTCAGTATGCCAGCCAATACAGCAATCGAATATAAGTTTGTCAAATACGATGGTTCAACGGTTGAATGGGAAACTGGCAATAATCATAGCTTTACCACCCCTGCCTCTGGTGTGACAGAAGTTCAGGTTAACTGGCAATAGTGTCTTTAGTTTACTAGTGAATTTGCTGACGTTATCTGCATGCAGTTAACGTCAGCACAACAATATTAGCTTATTTTGTCTCAACGAGTAAGTGATCAAAGTTATCTAATAAAGCTCTCTAATAAAGCTAAACCTTGCTTTTACATATCAATATCTATGGTATAGCTAACGTAAAAACGCACGTCATCATCGGTTAAATCAGTTTTAGTTGCGCCAAAGGTAAAACCAGCCTTACTTAAGTTAACGCCGTAATCAATATAAGATTCACCGGCATAAAATTCATCCGTTGTTTTACCAATATGCAGACCTAATGCAATTTCAGACGTCATTTCCAGTTCAGTATCTACGAAAAAGTAGCTATCATCACCAAAATCGGCTCCTTCAGCATCCGCTAATGTTGCATAGCCAAATGTAACTCCTCCCATAGTGACTTTGAGATACACTTCACTAAAATCCAAATCATCAGCCACTTCTGGGTAAAGGTATTGAATGAAATTAAAATCATAAGTAATACCATTAGTTTCACCGCTAAAACCTGCATAAAGATCTATCTCATAGCTCATATCTTCGGTCCATTCGGCGTTTGATACCCAAGTACCCGCATAAAATCCCGAATCAGCGCTATAGTCTATGCCCCCAGATACTGCCGATCTGCCTGCAGTTTGCTCTAAACCTCGCCAAAGGTAATTACTGGTTACACCAACATTAGCAGATAAGCTATCAAATGCGTTCGCATTAAGGTTAACGCTTGCAAAGCCAACATAAAGCCCGAGCATAATCAATTTACGCGTCATCATACTTTGTATCCTATCATTTTGACTTTTAATAGATAACGATGAACCAACTGATTTTACTAAGCGTAATACATGCTTAAAAGCACCATCTTTTATTGTTTTCTGTGCTACACCAGAAACAACAATGCTCATTTGCAAATAATTAGCAACTAACCAATTTTTGTTCATTAAAAATAAAATATCTTAAAATAGTCCCACGTTGAAAATTTATCAAAATAACATTATATCGCTGGTTTAAT
>JBNKXM010000359.1:0-2943 GCA_050300315.1 Thalassotalea sp.
ATGTCAGGGCAGCACATTTAAAGAAGTTGCCAAATCATTAGCGATTTCACCATCGACCGTCGCTAATCATTTATATCGAATTTATTTAAAGCTAGGTATTAATACCCGAAGTGAGTTAATTGCACTAGCAACGCAAAATAATAAAAAAGACAAAACATGATAAAAATGAAATCAAAAGAAGAAACAATGTGGCGGAGTGGACGGGACTCGAACCCGCGACCCCCGGCGTGACAGGCCGGTATTCTAACCAACTGAACTACCACTCCGCGCCTTAATTACCGCTTTCAACAACAAGTCGTTGAATGCGGCGGGAATAATACGGTTAACAATCGGATGCGTCAACCACTTTTTTACGATCATTTAACTATATGAGCAATAGATGAACAATAAGTAGAAAAACACAGCAAAAGATCGAGAAACTGGTGAATTTAACTACGGTTTTTCTTACGGCGTAAATAAATAAACACGCCAATACCAAGCAAAACAATCAAGCCATTTATTACAGCTATGATAATTAAAGTTCGCTGCTCTTGCGCTTCGGCCAATGCAATTTGCTCCGCTTTTGCTCTAGCCAGCTCCATTTCGAACGCGGCTTTTTCCTGTGCTATCTGTTCAGCTAATTGTTTTGCCGCGAGTTCTGCAGCACTTTCTTTATCTTCATCATTCAGTGATGGGACTAATGGACCATTAATACGTTCAACGTTAAACGTAAAATCGGGTACTACTAACCTAAATTCTCGACCACTAATGGTTTTACCAAACGCATTTAATTTAACACGGTGTAGGCCTGGTTCGGTATAAGTAATAGGTTTAATACGTTTTTTACCTTTACCGTCCATAATGGCAAAGGGCTCACTTTGGCGATCAGGAAAGGTTATTTTCCCTTGAAAAATCAAACTGTCTGGATCAACAAAGCTATCATCTATGGCGATTGTTAACTTATGCTCTTGCGCCTCATCAGAAACCGTTTCCACCGATAAGCTGATTGGATTTGGACGCAATATCACAGGATTTTGTCTAAGCTCTCGCGTTGCCATCGGCATTTTTACTTGATAGATAGGGATCCACTCACCGGCAGAAAAATCTAAGGTAAATTCTGCGGTAAAAATACCATCTCTAGCATATTCGTCTAAATCATAGCCATCATCTCGAAACGAGCCGATATCTATGGGTGCAGCGCCAAAATTGTCATACGCCGTATTATTGGTACTGAAAAAATCCACTTTAAGTTCAATAACATCATTAAACAAAGGATCATCAATCACTTTATCTTGATTATATATTTGTGCTTTGACTTTTATTGTTTCGCCTGAAAGTAACACTTCATCAAGCGGCTCGGCTTCTAGTCGAACATCTGACACCAACATAATTTTGCTGTTTGGTAAAATATCGCCAACTGCTTGCCAAGGGCCAGGCATAGGTTTTTTGATGGTGATCATGTCAAATGTTGCATCGTCAAACCATTGCACTTTGTCTTTTGGAAGGTTATTAATTTTTAGTTTACTGCCATCGGGACGCACCAAAATAATTGGCGTACTGCCTCTTTTACGATAAAACAATAAGGTGATTTCTTCTAATTGAGCATCAATTTGAAAACGATGATCAAAATAAGGAATTTGATTAGTTACATCATCTTTTTCGTAATATTTTATCTCAGTCTTTTCACTGAACGCCCAAGTTTTAACAGACATTACTAGCATAGCGACGATAAAGCTAAAGATGGTTAACCTCAATTGCGCCATATTGGCTCGCTCCCTTTTTCGGCGATTAATGCTAATCGTTTTTCATGTTGTTCTACTTCATCGGCAGATGCATGAATAACCTTTAATTTTTGTCGTTCCGCGGGCAGTCGTCTAATCGCGTTAGCGTCTTGACCTTCTTGATGGCCATCGCCAACCGAGAGGTTTAATGCCGACTGCTTACGCGTCATTTCAATGTAGACAAACGCAAGCAATTGCGCATCGATTAACGCGCCGTGATACGTACGGTCTATCAACTTATCTACTTTATAAAAACGCGCTAAATAATCTAAGGTTTTTGGTGAGCCAAACTCATCTTTGGAGACTTTTAAGGTATCGGTGACCGTACATATATCTTCTGTTTTTGGCAAACCACGTCTTGCCAACATAAACTCATGATCCATAAAGCCAACGTCGAACTTAGCATTATGAATAACCAGCTCAGCGCCTTTGATGAAATCAATAAACTCCTGCGCTATTTGTTCAAACGTTGGTTTATCGCGTAAAAACTCATCCGTTAAACCATGAACATCAATAACTTCTTGTTCCATCACCATCTGCATACCATTATGCATTGGCTTGATATAAACGTGATAATTTCGCCCCGTTAATTGACGATTGATCATCTCAACACAACCAATTTCAACGATACGGTGCCCTTCTTTAGGGTTAATACCTGTAGTTTCAGTATCTAAAATGATCAGACGCTGTTCTTTCTGTTCTTGCTTATTCTCTATACTCAAAATTTAACCTTTCTTGACATTATTCTTTAGCAAGCTCTTCGGGAAACTCATTCACATTGATCTGCACGCGCTTACTACGAAATAAAAAAATACTACTAACAACAAGCAAAACGCTGTCCATTACTAGCCATGACCATAACTCGTGCTGCCAATAGATGCTAGCTATGACAGTGACGATAAAATCAAAGACGAGTGCTGACAACAAGATCACCCGTAAGTAACGCCAACTCGTTCTCACCCACTGACGCGCATTGGGTCGTCGAAGGCTCATTACTAACACAATATATAGCCCGATGATCCCAGAGCATAAACTCAGATAAAAATATTTAGGCTCGGGATATACCCATTGAATAATACTGACCCTATCCTTCATATTAGTGACTGACATCAACCAGACAAGATAACCACGCAACACGAACAATAAAATAGCGTATATACCTTTGGAGATTTTTAGACAATCA
>JBNKXM010000360.1:0-2942 GCA_050300315.1 Thalassotalea sp.
TACGATTATGATCTCGGGTTAGCGCTTCAAGTTGATTGTCGCGTATTCGACTCACACGAGAATCACCAACATGAAAAATGTAGCCAGTGGTTGATTTTAATACCAATGCTGAAAATGTTGTTAACCATTGTTGAGTCATTTGCTCTATGGCGTGACTAGTTGTTAATAAAGTATCGGCTTGAGAATATAACCATTGATTTAAGCTGGTTAACACTTTAGCCGCAGATTTTTCTGTCGACCAGGTATCTGGCGTAGAATAATATTCTTGGCTAAATTGCGTCACGGCAAGTTGAGCAGCTTGCGCGGCGTTACTTGCGCTGCTAACACCATCAGCTAACGCTGCTATTGCTCCTTTAGTCGATAATTCACTACCTTGTGGACTACTGACGGCAAAAGCGTCTTGATTTTCTTGCTTTTTTCCTTGGTGAGAATAACCACCAAAGCATAGCTGCAACTTTGCAGCATTGCTTTGGTTATTTAAATCACCAGATGAGGCTTGGGTAGACTTAGCTAACATTTATTAACTCAATAGAACCGTCTTCTCTAACTTCTGTGATAGTGCCTTGTGGCTCTTCCATAAACAATAGCGTAATAAAGCCTGCTACTGCGGTAATAGCGATGACTAAGAAAAACGTTTGATAATCAACCATAGATAATACCGTTAAATACACTACCGCGCCAACGTTGCCATAAGCGCCAGTCATACCCGCTATTTGGCCAGTTAGTCGGCGTTTGATCAAAGGTACTGCCGCAAATACTGCACCTTCACCTGCTTGAACAAAGAATGAACATGCCATCGCGGTTGCAACGGCTAACGCCAATGGCCAACTCGCATTGATTGCTGACATCGCAAAATAGCCTGCTGCTAAACCTGCTGTTAGTATAAGTAAAGTTTTTTTACGACCAAATTTATCGCTGAGCCAACCGCCACCAGGACGAGACATCAAGTTCATAAACGCGTATAGCGAGGCCAATAAGCCAGCATAGACCATATCTAAGTTAAACACTTCAGCAAAAAACAATGGCAGCATAGAAACTACGGCGAGTTCTGAGCCGAAGGTCGCAAAATATAAAATATTAAGCACAGCTACTTGCTTAAATTTATATTGATGAATTTTATCAACCGGTTTACTAAAAACATGACCGTTAACTTTATAGGTTTGCTTAAATTCAATCAGGTATAAGACAACCAAACTTAAATACGCAATGACTGCGCTGGTGTCTGACAGCAAACCAACGCCATTTGGTGATAATTTCCATGTTAGTAAGGATAATGCGCCATACATAGGGAGTTTCATTACCAGTAGTAACCAAAAATCGCCCACGCTGGTTACTTCCATCGCCCCTGTTTGTTTAGGTTTAAAGTATGTCGAACCTTTTGGTGTATCAGAGACGTTAAAGTACCATATAAAACTAAACGCTAAACTGAGTAATCCCGTTAAGCCAATAGCATAACGCCAACCGTCTTCACCACCAAAAAGTAGTGCAATCACAGGTAACGACATAGCACCTGCCGCTGAGCCAAAGTTGCCCCAGCCACCATAAATACCCTCGGCGGTACCAAGTTCATTTGCTGGGAACCATTCGCTGACCATGCGAATTCCTATTACAAAACCAGCGCCGATAAAACCAAGTAAGAAACGTGCTAACGCGGCTTGTTCAAAGCTATTTGCCATGGCAAACATTAAACAAGGAATACTGCAGAAAAACAGCACAAGTGCATAGGTTAATTTAGGGCCATATTTATCGGTTAACATGCCGATCAACACTCGGGCTGGAATGGTGAGTGCAACGTTTAAGATCAATAGCGTTTTGATTTCACTTTTTGATAGGCCTAAGCTATCGCCGATAACGGCTAATAATGGCGCATGGTTAAACCAGACAACAAAGGTAATGAAAAACGCCATCCAACTTAAATGTAATATCTTAATTTTTCCGGTAAACGACCACAGCCTAATTCCTGCATGTTCACTCATATGATTCTCCCAAAAATTCAATAAAAATGATCTACTGGAGGAATTGCAAGCTGAGTGCCAGAGCGAAATTTAAAATTTAATTAATAAATATCAATGAGATAAGTGTTTTGTGTTTTATGCTGTCATGACTATTTCGCACCTTACTAGCTCGTTCGCACATTTTGGGTGCAAATTTACCGTTCGTTTTACTTAGGCCATTTGCTTCATCTTGGCGCAATTTGCGTGATCTTGGTACAGGTTAAGCGTATGTCTCTTGTTAAGATTTCGTTTAAGGTTTTGTTTTATAAGAATAATGTTCTTTGGCATAAATATTGGAATAACGAAGATAACGGAAATTTACTAATACTTGCTGCGAGATTGTTAGTTATCATGAAATTAAACAAGCCATTGTCTGGGTCAATCGGTGAATTACCAATATTATTATTTGCAGAAGATCCTACTAAGGTTACGGCATTAGCTGAGGCGCTTGTTGATACGCAATATCATATTTATAGCGTTATTGATGATACGTCGGCCTTACTTGATGAAGTCAATAATCATTGGCCCGATGTTATTATTATCGATGTTGAACGCCCAAGCGCAGGTTTATTAGATCATTTGCATCAAATGTCACTAAATAGCCCTAAACCTGTGGTGATGTTTGCCGATCACCAAGACTGCGACATAGTTAGTGCTCTGGTTAAATCGGGTGTTAGTGCATACATTGCCGGCGAATTTAACCCGAATCGCGTGCAATCCATTTTAGATATTGCCATCGCAAGATTTAGTCAGTATCAGCAGTTAAAACAAGAGTTAGTGACCACCAAAGAAAAACTCACTAGTCAGAAAACCATTGAGCAGGCGAAAATTTGGTTGATGGAAACTAAACATTATTCTGAAAAAGAATGGGCACAATTTATTTCAAACTCATCAAAAGATGCCTTAAATTATATTGCAGTGAGCACAGGTATAAGTAAACAAGATTCT
>JBNKXM010000361.1:0-2940 GCA_050300315.1 Thalassotalea sp.
CGCTCGTCAATAATATCGATATAAACCAACGACTTTTATTCATAAGCAATTAAGATTAATCGTGCGATATAGGTTCTTGAGTCACATGTTGGCGCATTAAATCTAACTCGAGCCGCGCATAGCGGTGCTCGACAAACTCATAGACATTGGTACTTAATGCTAACTTATAAAAATTAGCGGCCGCTCGTTTGTCACCTTGCAATAAATTAAGTTTACCTAAATAAAAATAAGCTTCACATAAGCGCTCACTAAACTCTTTATTTGAAGTAACGCCAAGTGTTATATCTTGAATAAAGTTTTGCTGAGACAACTCCCCAGTAAATAGACGCACAATCTGTTTTGCCCAAACATTGTCGTCAATATTATTGCTCCGCTGTTTTAAGTTCACTAATGCGCTTTGCTTATCTACTGCCTGCTCAACGATATATAACCATAGCAATCGGTAAGGATCTGAAACTTTTTGTTGATAAAAGACTTTTAAATCATCAACCGCTAAGTTTGCTCTCTCGCCATAATATAATGCAATACCCCGATTAAGATAGGCATATTGATGATCTGGTGCCAGCTCTAACGCTGAGTCAAACGCCTCATACGCTTGATCAAACTCTTGTAACTGGGTGTAATGTATGCCCAAAAAGTTATATGCATCAACCATGTCAGGCTTTAATCGTAACGCTCGATTAAAATCTAAGCGAGCTAATGAGCGCAAGCCTACACTGTCGTAAATAACGCCACGATCATAAAATAACTGGGCTCGCTGCTCATCGGTTACTTCTGCACGTTGCAGCACTTCAGTTAAACGCGCAAGCGCAACCTCACTTTTATAATTAATCACCATAGGCTCGGCGATCACCAGTTGTCCTATCGTCGATTCTGAATTTGAATTGAGTGATGAACAGCCCTGTAACGAGAGATACAGCGTAACGAAACAAAATGTATAAAGAAATTTCACTAGTAAAAAGAACCTTTTAATTAAAGATGCTGTGATCAAATCAATGCAAGTAAAAACAGTGAGATAAAAACGAGTTTCTATAACGAACATGCGTTAGCATTTATCAAAAGACAAACACTAACCGAGATAGCATTTTGAATAAAGAATTAAATTGCTTCAGCGTCTTCTTCGCCAGTACGGATACGTATCACTCGTTCAACTTCGGTAACAAATATCTTTCCATCGCCTATTTTGCCCGTTTGCGCGGTATCCATAATTGCAGCGATACAACGTTCGACATCGTCAGTTTGTACAACAATTTCTAACTTAGCTTTTGGTAGAAAATCTACCATATACTCGGCACCACGATATAGTTCAGTATGACCTTTTTGGCGTCCAAAGCCTTTAACTTCGGATACTGTCATACCTGTGACACCAATTTCACCAAGCGCTTCTCTGACATCGTCCAGTTTAAAAGGCTTAATAATGGCTTCTATTTTTTTCATAAGGTGTCCTATAACAAAGTGGCTATCAGCAAGTATTACGCATTGTACACAATTATTTAGCCTAAACAAAAGACGTGCAATTAAAATAAATTTGCTCACAAAAATAGTAGAGTTTGCTACACTAAGCCAATTTATTAACGTCTTATCTCTTAGGAAAATCATGGATCCGCAAGCTATTATCGAAGAAATGAAAGTTTTACCTGAAATAGATCCGGCATTTGAAATAAAACGCCGCGTCAATTTTATCAAAAACACCTTAATCAACTCAGGCTTAAAAACTCTGGTTTTAGGTATAAGTGGCGGTATCGATTCTTCAACGTGCGGCAAACTAGCTCAAATAGCGGTTGACGAACTTAACCAAGCAGGCACTGACAGATATCAATTTATTGCGGTTCGCCTCCCTTATGGCGTACAAGCCGACGAAGATGATGCTCAACAAGCTATTGAATTTATTCAACCGAGTCAAAGTTTCGATGTCAATATTAAACTTGGTGTCGAAGGTATCCACCAAGAAGTTGTTGGTGCGATGCAACACGAACACCTGATCGGTCACACCGATGCATCAATAGATTTTGTTAAAGGCAATGTAAAAGCAAGAACTCGAATGATAGTTCAATATGAAATAGCTGGTTTAATGCATGGTTTAGTCTTAGGTACAGATCATAGCGCGGAAAACATTACCGGATTTTTTACCAAATGGGGTGATGGAGCTTGTGATTTAGCGCCACTTTTTGGCCTATCAAAAAGACAAGTCAGGCAGTTAGCTACGCATTTAGGTGCTCCTGAATTACTCGTCAATAAAGCGCCAACCGCCGATCTTGAATGTATGACACCCGGTAAAAAAGATGAAGACGCTCTAGGGGTTACATACGATCAGCTAGATGATTTTCTTGAAGGTAAGGCTGTTGAGCAAGAGGTCTTAGCAACTATTTTAGCTATTTATAAAAAGACTCAACATAAACGCGCTGTTATACCAACTATCTACGATTAACTATGGGCTATCAAAATAGATAATTACCATTATTTGGTGTTATCTTACTTTTGAACTATACATATAAAAGGACAATTTACTCAACCTCATGGACTGAGGTGTACAATGAAAAGTAACGGATTTACTTTAATAGAAACTTTAATATCTGTAGCTATATTAACGATACTAGTTACCGTGGGTGTCCCCGCATTTAATGACTTTCTAATTCAAATTAGAGTTGATAATGAAATTAACTCGATCAATCGATTATTAAACATCGCGAGAATTTCAGCGATATCTCACTCATTACCTACCACAGTATGCCCTCTTAATGAAAATAATCAGTGCCATAATCAATGGCAAAAAACAATTTCAGTGTTTATTGATAAAAACAATAATAATCCAAGTTTACACATCTTATGGCAGCTACCTTGGTGGGTTGATTTACATCGTCTATAGGCTGCCACTAGTTGAATGTATGATGTTCGGTGCCCTTGTGTCAGCAACTGATCCTGTAACAGTTCTCTCTATAT
>JBNKXM010000362.1:0-2928 GCA_050300315.1 Thalassotalea sp.
ATCTATTATGATTAAACGGCTGAGCATCAAAAAAGCTGATCGCCCTTTCAAGAAACGAATCTTTTAAAACACTTCGACCATAAAGCTTATTTAATAAGCTTTTTACCTGACTGGTAAAGTGGGTATCACTTTTTGATTTGCTCGTCATAAAATAGAAAAAGACATCCAAAAGAAGTTAATATTATCGTCATGCTAATGAATAATTCGTTAACTCTCAAGATATTATTGGCATGACCATTTTTCTATCTTTAAACATAGTACAATTTTATAAAGTTTTGATCCCTTTTATTTTTACTTGATGCTGGCGGTGAATTAGTTGTCGACAGATGCTCACTAAATCTGAGTGTAAACCGCCCGCGGTAACATCTCGCCCTGCGCCCGCTCCACGAATGATCAAAGGATTTTCTTGATACCACTGACTCTTTATTTGAAAAACATTATCGCATGGTGTCAAATGTGCAAAAGCATCATCATTGGCTAATGTTTCCAAACTCACTTTTGCCGTTATTTTCCCTTCAGCAACACTAAAACGCGCTATGTATCTAATACAGCTGTTTTGCTGTTTGGCCTGCTGATATTGCTCGGCAAAATAATCATCCAATTGTTCTGCATTAGCTAAGAACTGTTCCGTAGACAAATCAGCAAGTTTACTTGGTACCAGATTTTGACAACTGATATCGTCAAGTGATAATTCAAAACCTGCCATTCTTGCTAAAATTAATAACTTACGTTGCACATCTCGACCAGATAAATCTTCGCGAGGATCCGGCTCAGTAATACCTCGCACTAACGCGTCACGCAATAATGTTGAAAACGGCACACTACTATCATAAGTTTCAAACAGCCAAGAAAGCGTTCCCGAAAAAATGCCTGATATTTCATTAATTTCATCGCCACTACTCAATAAATCATGAATAACATGATTAATAGGTAGACCTGCACCAACCGTCGCATTACCTAACCATAGGCTTTTATGCGCTTTTGCACAGTTTAATAATTCATTATAGTGCTCTGTACTTGATGAAGCCGCCCATTTATTCGCACCAATCACATGAATACCTTGCTTGAAAAAGTCATGATACAGCAAACTAAAGTGCTCGCTTGGTGTGATATCAACAACAATCAATTCATCATATGGATGGTTACTAAGCCATGACATTAACAATTGATGATCGTATTCTCTCGCGCTTTGTTGAAATAACGCCAGTGCTTGACCAACATCGATACCATCATTATTGATCAGTGCTTTTTGTGACGTTATTAAGCCAACTAAATGGACATTTTCCAACTCAGGAATACAGGCTAACTGCTTAGGTAGCAACGCGAGGAAACGCTCACCAATATTTCCTAGCCCAGCAACCACTAAGCCAATATGACGTGCATCTTTTGTCATTGCGTGATGCACCAAGTTGAGCAATTCAACGCTGCAAGGTTGAGTCAGTATTGCAATCAAGCTATGTTGATTAGGCGAATCTACTATCGCAAACGGCTGTTCATGCTTTAACGCACGTTTAAAGCGTGCTTTAACATCACCATGATGTACCACCTTATGTCCAACGGTAGCTAAAATAGCGACTGAGCTAAAAGACACTTCAGTATCATGACTTGCCAGCCATTGGCTAACCGCTTTTTGCTGCGTTTGATGAATAACAATAAAACCACGTTGCTGATCGCCACAAATAGCGGCAAACTGCTCTTGTGCTTGTTGACCAAGCTCTCCAAGAAAACTGTCAGATTGCGCTAACAACAAATCATTTAAAAAGGTTACTGACAATTCTCGTTTAGCTATCTGACCAAATTTGCCTATTTCTGTGCCGCTAATTTTATGATCGAAACTGCTGGCAACATGCAAATGTGTACTATGATCGGTTAACGGTTGCAGTGTTTTAGCATGTAACACAGGATTACCTAAACGGCCCAGCTCTTTTGCTACACCATTAGGTAAACGATGAAGTTTACGTGCTGTTGGCACAACGCGAGGATCCGCACTATAAATACCATCAACGTCTGTCCACAAGGTAACATTTAATGCACCTGTTAACGACGCCATAATCGTCGCCGAATAATCACTACCATTTCGACCTAAAGTACAAGTATCGCCCTGTAAGTCTTTACTGATATAGCCAGTCACCACTGCAAGCTTGTTGCGCTGTACTAATTGTGAAAATTGCGCTCTACTAATTTCATTTTGTACCTGACATTGCTGATCATTATTAATCACCAAAAAGTCGCGCGCATCGACAAAGTAACTCGGACACACTTTTTCACTTAATACGGCCGATAACAATCGCGCGGACCATAATTCACCAAATGATAATAAATCTGTTTGATGTTGCTCAGGAGCAGTGGTTAGCCAATGAGTTATTTGTTGAATATCTGATAATAAATACTCAGCAAGACGATTAGCGTTTGCGCTCGATAACAAATTCTCAATCAGCTCGGCCTGATTTTGCTGTAATTGTGCGATTGCATCCTGTAAACCCGCATCTTGTTCTATTGCGAGTTGATAGATGGCGAATAATGCATCGGTTGTCTTACCATTAGCCGAAACAACCACAATATCATTCAATTGACAGTGTTGACGGATAATATCAACGACACGTTCGATACATTGGGCAGTTGCTAGGCTACTACCACCAAACTTATGAACATGAGTCGCTTGCTTAGCGAGTTGATTACATTCAGCGGTTATTAGCTCCGCAACATTTGATTGGCTCATGGTGTACTCAATTATTTCGATATTCTGGTTAAATTGCTTGGCATGCAGCTAAGCCTTGTTCTAAATCGGCGATTATATCGTCAATATCTTCAATACCAACTGAAATTCTCACTAACGATTGGGTAATGCCTGCTTCGATCTGCGCCGCTATTTCCATACCGGCATGTGTCATGGTTGATGGATGGCTGATCAAGCTTTCCACCCCACCT
>JBNKXM010000363.1:0-2926 GCA_050300315.1 Thalassotalea sp.
CGTTATATAAACAAAACGCGAACATACCTTGTAATTTATCGATAAAATCAGCGCCGTATTGCTGATACAAAGGTAAAATGACTTCGCAGTCAGAGCCTGTTTGAAATTGATAATCAACCGTTAATTCACTCGCGAGCGCTTTATGGTTGTAAATTTCACCGTTGACCGCAAGGACATGGGTTTTATCTTGGTTGTAAAGAGGCTGAGCACCATTTTCGGTGCCGACAATTGCTAGTCTTTCGTGAACTAAAATTGCATTTTCATTACTGTAAACACCAGACCAATCTGGGCCTCGGTGACGTAATAAGCGGGAACATTCTATCGCCTTTGGGCGCAAAGCCTCGGCATCAGTTTTTATATCTAATATACCAAATATCGAACACATTGAAGCGCTACTCCTTAATATAGATTTAGTTTATACAATTTTAGTAATTGATTGTGGACAGTTAGCGTGAACAGTTATCTCTGTTTAACCTAAGATAAAACAATATCTCATCTAGGTAGATAACAAGCTATAACTAACTGTTGGCTTCACTTTGCCATCGTAATGATAAAAAGCAACCTCTAATTATCAAATTATGTAAGAAAATTACAATTTTCTTTCGGCGTTTTATTAGCGTTAACTTCGTGTCAGGCTTGTTTTTAAAGGATTTTATGAGTTTTTACTCTAATATTTTAATGATTGAAATTTATTGATAACCTTTTTATTTATTCATGGTAAAAAGGTTATAAGCGGTTCACACTAGTGAGTTAATAATGATACTAGGTGTGTAAAAGCACTTACGGCAATTAATTGACAACATAGAGGCTTGGTATGAATGACATGCTAATGAGAATAATCGTTATAGTATTTATTGGTTACAGTCAGTTGATTGCTGCTAAAACAATAGATGCACGCCTTGTTACGGTAGAGGAAATGCGCATTGAAAAGGCATTAGCGCAATTACCAAAAGTCATTAAACCTTTAATGCCTCGCGTGGAAAAATTTACCCTGCAAATTAATCAGGCGCGAAACTTTACTGCGTTACGACAATTGATCATACGTCATGGCGAAGGGTTATGGTTAGATGCGGTTAAATCATTTAAGCAATTACAAGATTATGATGACAGAGCCTTGTATTGGGCGAGGCTACAAATGAGCAAAGCGCTTCGACTATCAAGCGCGTTTAAGCTGTTATTACCAATGCAACAACAAAGCTTGTTATGGCAGTTTGAACTGTTATCTCGTGGCAATAATGACATTAAGTTTACGAGAAATGCCGATAAGAAAATTTTGCTCACCGGATTTGATCCCTTCTTTCTTGATAAAAATATTGCTCAAAGTAATCATTCCGGCGTTACAGCTTTAGCATTGGATGATTTGTTGATCAGTCATGAAGGTCAAAGCGCAGAAATTGAAACATTAATAGTGCCAGTTAGATTTGCTGATTTTGATTCAAGTATGATTGAAGAATTATTAGCGCCTTATTATAACCAAGTCGATATGATAGTTACCGTGAGCATGGGGCGTCAGTCGTTTGACCTAGAACGTTTTCCAGGCTTAAGGCGCAGCGCATCTGCGCCAGATAATCTTAATGTTTATAGTGGAGCGAGTGTCGACAACCCGTTAAAACCATTATTGCGAGATAAAACGTTATCGGGTCCAGAGTTTATTGAATTTAGCTTACCTGCAACTTTAATGCGAAACGCGCAGGGGACGTTTGAAATAAATGACAATGGAAAAGTAACGACCACGTCAAAAACCTTTGTTGCGACAAAGCTTAGCGAGTTAACGGATCAGGTATCGGTTAGTGGCTCAGGAGGAGGTTACTTATCTAATGAAATTTCGTATCGCTCGCTGTTATTACGCGACCAATTAAATCCGCTATTGCCGGTAGGGCACATTCATACACCAAGAATAAAGACATTTGAACCTAATACGTCTGCAAAAATAGTGCAACAGATCAAGCAGATGTTAACGCTCGCTATCGACGGTATCTAATAGACTAAAAAAATGCATCTGCGATTTTTTACTTACTATGGTGTAAATTTTGCTAGGTAAAGCGATACGCTGTTAAGAATTTGACATATTAAGAGAAAAGCTATGAGCCATTTATGTAAAATGATCGATGTTCTGCGTCAACGAGCTAAGTATGCCGCCGTCATCTGTGTTGCCTTCGGTTGTATTTCGTTTTCAACTAGTGCCTTAGAAACCAGTTTTTCGCTACATCAAGGTGATGAGGCTAAAACACAAGGGTTATCATTTTCCGTTGCTGATAAATTTACAAAATCGGCTGATTTTTATTGGAATATTGGCTATAGCTATTTAGATGACGTAAAAGTGGAATGGAATCAGCAAGCCTTATATTTTAAGGTGGATATGCTAGATGCAATCGTCAGTTATCGTTATAAGCCGAAAAGTT
This sequence comes from Thalassotalea sp., assembly GCA_050300315.1. Taxonomy (GTDB): domain Bacteria; phylum Pseudomonadota; class Gammaproteobacteria; order Enterobacterales; family Alteromonadaceae; genus JBNKXM01. The sequence continues at coordinate 2,403 of JBNKXM010000363.1, forward strand.
ATAACCAATTTATGAAGCATGTCACGCTTGAATATCAAGTTGGCGCATCAATCGCTTTAACCGAAAATAAATTTGTTTGGCCAGAACTAAACGAAGAGAAATATTTTAGTAAGCAGAATGATATTAATCCGCTGTTTGGCTTTAATATGCACTATGCGTTGAACCGAAACAGCACAGTAAATATTGGTTTTAAGTATCAACCAAGCTTTTCTGATTTCGATGATATTACTTCAGTTTATATTGGTTTTACTTATAAATTTGGTAATCAATTTGGTTATTAGCCATTGTTGAGCTTTAGTTATAGTTAGTCATGTTGTAAACGAGAGTGGCTAGTGGTTATGTTGCATTCATTTTAATTAAAATGCAGCGGTATTATTTTTTGCAACATTTTTTGCAACAATAGGTACGTTATGTCGTCGAAATCCCAAATTGCACTATTACTGTTGATCCCTGTACTGATGTTTAACAGTGCGACGGCATATGCTGCCGCTTGTCCTTTACCTACACCAACAGGTATCGATTCT
>JBNKXM010000364.1:0-2908 GCA_050300315.1 Thalassotalea sp.
CACTTGTTTTTCTGCCATTAAGGCTACCAATATATGCGGGAACGTATGACCAGAAAATTCAACATAAGCTTTGGTTAATGCGGTAATCGTTTCTGGATTGACCGTGTTATCGCCAGCAACGTCTATAGTGAGATATTCTTTGTTGTTATCATCAGTAACGGCCGCGTGAGAGTTTATTGTGCTAGGGAAGTTGAGGGCAATGCCGTCAGTCACCATGCCAGAGAAGGTAAACTTCATTTCTTGAGATAAGCCTGATTTTTCTAATACTAGTGAGAACAGTAAATCACCAGGGACACAAAAACGCTTCGCGTCTGCGTCATGTAAAGGATTAAAATCGTCAGCTACTTGTTTGGCAAAATCACTTGCCTGTTGGCGAGTAAAACTAATTTTGTTATCAGAGACATTACAATAGCGTGTTAAAAACATCGAGCCTACTTCACTTATAAAATAAAAAACACGTTATTTTATCAGTAGTGGTGGCAAAAATCGAAATATAATGAGGACTTACTTACTGAGCAGACCAGTAAAAACAGGGCTTTGGCGCACACTTGTACCTATAGCGCAGCGCTATTCTCTTTGATCAACTGCTCTTTTTCAGCTTTGCTAAGTTGCTTAAGCTGGTATTCTCGCTGGCTAGCGCCCTGTCTGTCTTGCGCTTCTTCGAGGTAAGCTAATTTGACTGGTCGGCGAACACGTGTGTACTTTGCACCTGTTCGATTGCAATGATTATGTTGCTTAACACGGCGTTCGATATCGGTTGTGATCCCTGCATATAGGCTATTATCTGCACAACGGAGAAAATAAACGTACCAAGTTGTATTTTTTTTAGACGACATCGTTATTCACAAAGAGATTTGTATGGAGTAGTGTGGCATTTTTTCTTACCATGGGGCTAATAATCTTTGATAGGTGAAAAGAATGCAAACAGAAGTTGGCCCATTACGCAAAATGGTGGCGAAATTAGATGAACAAGGGCAGGTGAGTTATCAATTGCCAATAGGTGAACAATTGCTGCCATTAAATGAATTAATTGGTCAGTCGTTATCGCTTCATTATCATCAACACATCAGTTGTAGCCATTGCGGTAAAAAAACCAATAAAAGTTATTCACAAGGTTTTTGTTTTCCATGTATGCAAAAGTTAGCACAGTGCGATATGTGTATTATGAAGCCAGAAACCTGTCATTTTGCTAAAGGTACGTGTCGTGAGCCACAATGGGGCGAAACACATTGTTTTATCCCTCATTATGTTTATTTAGCGAATACTTCGGGTCTTAAGGTCGGAATTACCCGCCATAGCCAAGTGCCTACTCGTTGGATAGATCAGGGAGCAACACAAGCGCTGCCGTTATTTAAGGTCAATACACGCTTGCAATCAGGCCTTGTTGAAATAGCACTTGCTGAATTTATTGCCGATAAAACAAATTGGCGCGCAATGTTAAAGGGCGATGCCGACACCATAGATCTACAAGAAAAAGCACGTCAGCTTGTGCCGTTAATATCCGATAAACTCAATGATATTCGCTTAACGTTTGGCGAAGATGCCGTTGAATTATTACAAGCAGATGAAGTGAGTTTAACGTTTCCCGTACAGGCATTTCCTAAGAAGATCACATCACATAATTTTGACAAAACCGATGTGGTTGGCGGCACACTAATGGGGATCAAAGGGCAGTATTTATTGTTTGATACCGGTGTTATTAATATTAGAAAATTCACTTCTTATCATATTCATGCACAAGTGAATTAATTTTAAACGAGTAGTGAATTTTGAGTCTATACTGAAAGGTGACTTGGGCATCTGAGCTTATTTGATAGCGAAACATGAGTATTAAGTAATTGATAAAGTGAATCGTTGTTATTAGCTAATAGTGCTTACCTTCTCAGGGTGAAAATTAAGGGGAATAGTGATTATGGATGCGGTCGATTATGCGGAAAAAGCAAGTGAAATATTTGTTTTATCTGACTCCTTCATTCGTATAAAAGAGTTAATTGATGATGAAGCATCGACAATAGATGATATTGCGGATGTTATTTTGCTCGATCCTGCGTTGTCTGGCACCATTCTTAAATTAGCGAACAGTTCGTTCTTTAATTATCCGGGGAAAATTGACACGATTTCAAAAGCGGTATTAGTGCTCGGGATCACCGAAGTATATAATCTGGTCATTGCGTATTTTACCACCAAAGCGTTTAAATCAGTGAATGCTTCTCCGCAATTTCTCGAAGACTTCTGGGAACGGAGTGTTGATTGTGCGTTATTTCTCAAGTTCCTCGGTGAAGAGCTTGATGTGCAAAATGCCGAACGTTTGTTCATTTTAGGGCTACTACATAATTTAGGTGAGTTGGTGGTACAGCAATTCGCTCAAGACAAGGTTGAAAAAGCTGCGCAGCTAACAGCACAGCAATTACCTTGGCTTAAGCAAATGGAAGTATTGGGTTTTTCTTATGCTGATTGCTCGGGTGAGTTACTCAAACTGTGGCAGTTACCCTACAGCTTAATTGAACCGATTCGTTTTCAAGATGAAGATAATTTTGAATTTGCGACCATAGAAACCAAATTATTGTATGTCGCTAAACGCATGATGTTGCTTCATCATCAATGTAGTGCTTACCCTCAAGATGTTTTACTAAACAGTGAAAAAATGACGGATTTAGGTATTGATCAGCAACTGATCGACTCAGCAAATAGTTTCTGCGACATGGAGCGCTTAGCTATTTTAGCCGTGCTAAACCCCAGTGCAGCGATGATCTATTAATAGCAATCTGAGTAAATTTGCACAAACTCCCGACAAATTAACAGCTTGTTGCTTGGCAAGCTGTTCAAACTAACTAACCAATGTTTTTCAATGTTCATTATTGTTTTTGCGCATTTATAAGTGCTTAATTTTTAGTAGAAATTATTTATT
>JBNKXM010000365.1:0-2904 GCA_050300315.1 Thalassotalea sp.
TTTTGATGTCATTTTAGACTGGAATCTATCGAAAAATTACGCGTTATCTGTAGGTATTTTGGCAGATAAATTAGTAGGGGCAAAAGGTGTTAGTTCGCTCGCCAATGCCAAACCGTTAGCGTTTAGCCGAGTGCAAATGGAGAAACTCCAAACCAAGCTAAATGAATTAGGATTTGATACGGGTGAACCCGATGGTATTTGGGGGCCAAATAGCCGCAAAGCGATCCGCGCGTTTCAGATAGAGAAAAACTTAGTTGCTGATGGTTTTCCAAATAGCGAAGTCTTTGATTTATTAGGGCTATTGCAGAGTTAATGCATAACCCTATTAAATAACGCTCTTCACTTGATAAAAAAGCTTTATTGCCGCTATTCTCGTTGAAAAACACTTGATATAATGCCGCGCAATTACACTTAGATTTATACTTTACTAGAGGTTCTGTGGATGTCGGAAGTTGAAAACCGTCCAACTAATTTTATACGCCAAATAATTGATGCTGATCTGGCAAGTGGTAAACACACCAGTGTGCAGACGCGTTTTCCACCAGAGCCTAATGGCTATTTACATATAGGTCATGCTAAGTCTATTTGTTTAAATTTTGGTATTGCTAAAGATTATAATGGCTTGTGCAACCTACGTTTTGATGACACTAACCCTGAAAAAGAAGATATTGATTACGTTAATTCTATTAAAGAAGACGTCAAATGGTTAGGCTTTCAATGGGCTGGAGATGTGCACTATTCTTCTGATTATTTTGACCGTTTGTATGGTTATGCAGTTGAATTAATTGAAAAAGGCTTAGCATACGTTTGTTTCTTAAATGCTGAACAAACCCGTGAATATCGTGGTACATTAAAGCAACCGGGTAAAAATAGCCCGTATCGCGATACCTCACCAGCAGAAAACTTGGCGCTGTTTGAAAAAATGCGTAACGGCGAATTTAAAGAAGGTGAATGTGCACTGCGCGCAAAAATAGATATGGCGTCAAGCTTTATGTGTATGCGTGATCCTGTGCTTTATCGCATTAAATTTGCGCATCATCACCAAACAGGTAATAAGTGGTGCATTTATCCAATGTACGACTTTACCCACTGTATTTCTGATGCCATCGAAAACATTACTCATTCGTTATGTACGTTAGAGTTTCAAGACAACCGCCGCTTATACGATTGGGTGATTGCAAATATTTCAATTGAAGCGGAACCGCATCAATATGAATTTTCGCGATTAAACTTAGAATATACCGTGATGAGTAAGCGTAAATTACACTCGCTTGTGGAAGAAAAATTAGTCGATGGTTGGGACGATCCACGCATGCCAACCATTGCGGCATTTCGTCGTCGTGGTTACACGCCTGCGTCGCTTCGAGAATTTGCTAAACGCATTGGTGTTACTAAGATGGATAACACGGTTGAAATGAGTGTGTTAGAAGCCTGTATTCGCGAAGACTTAAATGACAGTGCTCCACGAGCTATGGCAGTGCTTGAGCCAATCAAATTGGTGATAGAAAACTATCCAGAGCAACAAGTAGAAGAATTAACGGTGAAAAATCATCCGAGTGATGACAGCCAAGGCAGCCGAATTGTTCCGTTTTCAAAAACCTTATACATCGAAGCGGAAGACTTTAAAGAAGACGCGAATAAAAAATATAAACGTTTAGTGCTTGGTAAAGCGGTACGTTTACGCGGCGCCTATGTAGTAACAGCGACTGGTTGTGACAAAGATGAACATGGCAATGTTACGACAGTGTATTGTCAATATGATGAAAAAACCTTAGGCAAGAACCCAGAAGATGGCACTAAGCCAAAAGGGGTTATTCATTGGGTCAGTGCTGAGCAAAGTTTAGATGCAACTGTGCGTTTGTATGATCGTTTATTTACTGTGCCTAACCCAGCAGCGGCGGAAGACTTTCACTCGGTGATGAACCCTGAGTCGTTAATCACTATTGAACACGCGAAAGTTGAGCCAGCATTAGCTCATGCTAAGCCAGAACAAGCGTATCAATTTGAGCGTCAAGGCTATTTTTGTTTAGACAATAAAGAAGCAACGGCGGAAAAACTAGTGTTTAACCGTACCGTTGGCTTACGCGATACTTGGGCTAAAATTGCTGACTAGTTATTATCTGCGTTAAGCACAAGTTGTGAATCAATAAAGCGGTTGTTACTTAGTAACAGCCGCTTTTTTATTGTCTTCCTTAAATTGATATAAGCTATGATCGTTATTAGCTTGTATTATTCGATACCAATTACGCTTTCTTGTACACTAGGATAAACATAGCGCAAGTTTGAGTTATCAATAAGGGGAATTAAATGAAAGGCAGTTGTTTGTGCAAAGCGGTGAGCTATCAAATTTCCCCGCCATTATCGGTTTTTCAATATTGTCATTGTTCACGATGTCGAAAATTTACGGGTTCCGCCCATGCGGCCAATATTTTTGTGCCTCCTAAGCAGTTTACTTGGCTAAGTGGCGAGCAATATATTGGCCGATATGAACCAGAAGACACGAAATATTTTGCCACTAGTTTTTGTCGCCAATGCGGTAGTTCTCTGCCATGGCTTGCTAAACAGGGTAAAACGTATGTGGTTCCAGCCGGCACATTAGATGATGATCCAACGATTAGACCGCAGCAAAATATTTTTTGGGGGTCAAGAGCGTGCTGGTTTGAAGAAACACACCAACTACCTAAACACGAGCAACTGCCCAAATAGTTGTTTGTATCACTGCCGCTGCTTAACTGTATAGCCTTGATAATACTGTTTTTGTGTCTGTTCACTATGCGGTGGTTTTTCTACTATAAAGGGATATTCGTTTATCAAGCAAGTCTATGATTAAGAAACTGATCCCTTTTATCTTCGTCCTATTGTGGAGCACTGGTTTTATCGGTGCAAAATATGGCCTGCCATATG
>JBNKXM010000366.1:0-2880 GCA_050300315.1 Thalassotalea sp.
AGTTTCCCAAGGTTGATCAAAACCTGGAATACGTAAGTTAGACACTGAAAAGCCAACTAAACCTGCTTTAGGTTTTGAGCCCACACCAGTTGCACCTTCGTCACGAATCTCACCGCCTGAGCCAGTTGCTGCACCTGGATATGGTGAAATAGCGGTAGGGTGGTTATGCGTTTCAACTTTCATTAAAATGTGAATGTTTTCGTGGTGGTAACCATATTCTTTGGTCGTAGGATCAGGAAAGAAACGACCACCTTCAGAGCCAACCATAACCGCGGCATTATCTTTATAAGCGGATAAGACAAAATCTGGGTTCACTTCATGAGTGTTACGGATCATCTTAAACAAAGATTTTTCTTGTTTAACGCCGTCAATCGTCCAATCGGCATTAAAAATTTTGTGGCGACAATGCTCTGAGTTTGCTTGAGCAAACATATACAATTCGATGTCGTGAGGGTTACGACCTAATTTTTCAAAATTTTCCGCAAGGTAGCTAATCTCGTCATCCGCTAACGCTAAACCTAAGTCAACATTGGCTTTAACTAGTGCATCACGTCCTCCAGTTAATACGTCTACTGAACTAAATTCCCCAGGCTCTGCACTAGCAAATAGCAGCTGTGCTTGGTCAAATTCAGTAAACACAGATTCCATCATGCGGTCATGAAGCAAACTATTTAGGGTAACTTGTTGTTGCTCGTTTAGCGCATCACCTTCAACATAGTAGGCGATACCGCGTTCTAATCTTACGATTTTATCTAAGCCACAGTTATGAGCGATATCGGTTGACTTAGAAGACCAAGGTGAAATTGTCCCTGGGCGAGGCGTCACTAATAATAGTTGTCCGCTTGGCTGATGTTCTTCAATCGTTGGGCCATAAGTGAGTAGCTTGCCTAACACCTCACTTTCTTGTGTTGACAACTCAGCTGTCAAATGAGCAAAGTGAGTGAACTCTGCGTATATCTCATTGATAGGAAGGTTAGCTTCAGCACACTGTGAAAGTAATTTGTTCGTTCGAAATTCAGAAAGTGCCGGAGCGCCACGAAGAGTTTGGATCAACATCGCCATTTGTTTACTCACTAGTAAAATAAATTAGGGGAAAAAATCGCGCGTATTATAGTCGAGTTAGGCGGTTTTGATAAGTAAAATTAATGACTTGTTTACGCTATACTGAAAAAATGTCTTTATATAAAAATAAAACCAAGACACAATAAGAGCTTATGAAGCTTATTTTATTTAAAATTTTAAAAAATAACGTTTTTATTCTTTTGCTCGCCGCGCTTGCTGGTGTGCTACAGGGCTGTAATTCTGATAAGGATCAGGCAACGTTAGCGAGAATAAAAGAACGAGGATACGTTAGTGTCGGCACACTTTACGGCCCAACAAGCTATTATGTTGGTGCGCAAGGTGAGACTGGCTTTGAATATGAATTAGCGCAAAAGTACGCCGATTACCTAGGGGTGACCTTAAAAATTTCGGCTAGCTACAGTTTAAATGATTTATTCGAACAACTAGCACAAGGCAAGGTAGATTTCTTGGCTGCAGGTCTTGTGGTTACTGATAAACGCCTAGAAAAATATCATTTTGGTCCCGCTTATAATCAAATCAGCCAAAAATTAGTGTTTAAACAAGGTAAAGAACGGCCGAGAACGATTGATGATCTTACCGGAAAATTAGAAGTTACTGCTAATTCAAGCCATGTTGAAAATCTTGAAAATTTAGCGGCAAGCACTACCACACTTTCGTGGCAAGAAAACAATGAGCTCGATAGCGAAGAATTGTTGCTTCGTATTCTTGATGAAGAAATCGATTACACCATCATTGATAGCCACACCTTAGCGGTGAGTCGCCGTTATTATCCAGAAATTAGTATCGGTTTTACCATCAAAGATGCAGAACCTATGGCATGGTTAGTGGCAAAAGACAATGATGATTCGATTTTAGCGAGCATTATTGAATTTTTTGGCAAGGTACATCACGACGGAACGTTATTGGCATTAGATGATAAATATTATGGTCATGTTGAACAGTTCAATTATGTTGATACCCGTTTATTTATTCAGGCAGTAGAAGAAATCTTACCGAAATATCGACCAATATTTGAAAAATATGGTCAAGAGATTGATTGGAAATTGCTGGCGGCAATAAGTTATCAAGAGTCGCATTGGCGCCCAAGAGCGCGTTCTCATACTGGGGTACGCGGCATGATGATGTTAACTTTGCCAACAGCAAGGCAAATGGGGATCAAGAGTCGTTTAGATGTTGAGCAAAGTATTCGTGGCGGTGCTAAATACTTTAAACAAATGTTTGATCGTATGCCCGCGAGAGTGCCAGATCCCGATCGTTTATGGTTTGCGTTAGCTTCCTATAATGTTGGCTTAGGGCATTTAAATGATGCGCGGATGATCACCAAACAGCAAGGGGGCGATCCCGATCGTTGGGTTGAAGTGAAAGATCGCCTGCCACTACTTAAACAAAAGAAATATTATAAAAAAACTAAATATGGTTACGCGCGAGGCGATGAGCCAGTTAATTATGTTGAGAACATTCGTCGTTATTATGATACCCTAACTTGGATGGAGCAGAAACAACAGGAAGCGCTTGAAAAACAAAAAGCACTTGAACAGCTTGAGGCTCAACCAGAAATTGAGCAGCCAGAACAAACCGCACCGCAGCCAATGGCTCAGTCGTCTACGTTAACTGAATCTTCTGAAACCGTGGTTAATAGCAATTAACTTTTTGCAACAATTTAGCCACGCTTTGTCATAAATTAGTCATCTTTACCTGACATACTGCTAGGGTAACTATTCGTTTACTTAAAGAGTTTAACTATGCAAAAAACACGAAAAATATCTCATTCAATGCAAAGAAAACGTGTGATAGCAC
>JBNKXM010000367.1:0-2876 GCA_050300315.1 Thalassotalea sp.
ATCGCCGTAAGCGCCGCGGTTTCTGTTCGTAAAACTCTTGGCCCTAATAATACATCAACAAAATCTTGTTGATAGGCCTGTTGTATTTCTTCATCGCTTAATCCGCCTTCAGGGCCAATCAATAAACGCACACGCTGATTTTCAAGCGGCAGACTCATGATGGAATGTTGCGCTCTCGGGTGTAAGTTTAATTTTAACGCCTCAGTTGGCTCAGCTAACCATTGGCTTAATTGACTTGCGGGTTTAACAATGGGCACAACGCAGCGACCACTTTGCTCGCATGCACTGATGACAATTTTTTGCCATTGATCAATTCGTTTTTCGAGGCGTTCGCCACTGAGTTTTACACCACAACGCTCGGTGAATAATGGGGTGATGGTATTAACACCTAATTCTACCGATTTTTGTAGGGTAAAATCCATACGGTCGCCACGGGAAATCGCTTGCCCTAAATGAATATTTACTGGTGATTCGTTCTCTACAGCACTAAAACTAAGTATTTTAGCTTGTGCCGATTTTTTAGTGACATTAACCAGCTCGGCTTGAAATTCGCCAAATTGTTCGTTAAATGCTACACCATTAAATAAGGTGACATGATCGCCGTTCGTTAAACGCAATACACGAATAACATGGCCGACAGCATCATCATCTAGTTGGATGATGTCGTCAATTTTCCACTGCTGATTTTGGTAAATACGAGGATTACGCATAGTCGATAAAATATAAGGCTAACTTATTAAGGTAGATAGGGACAAAAGAACGTCTTTTCAATGATTAAATTTCTTAAATACTGTTTAATTTACACTTATCTGTCAGTGATTCATCGTTTGGCGAGATTAATTGTGACAATTTGCGTGAAGCGGGGCTCACACTGAATGCGCCAATATTTCACTTAGTGCATTGTTTTGTTATAATCGCAGACGAGTTTAAGCGGTCAATCGCCATTGACCGCTTTTTTATTGATTAATCTACAGCACCAGAATTACGCTCTGGTTCGCTCAATGGGTAGTAAAAAATGCAAAATATCACGGTTTGTGCACTCTATAAATTTGTGCGCTTAGAAAATTTTGAACAACTAAAGCAACCGCTTTTATCTGTCATGTTAGCAAATGATGTTAAAGGCACCTTGTTGCTAGCAAATGAAGGCATTAACGGCACGATTGCTGGTCCGCAAAGCGGTATCGACGCTGTGTTAACACATTTGGCACAAGATGAGCGCTTAACCCAAGTGTCACATAAGTACTCTTATGCAGACGAAAATCCATTTCAACGTAGTAAAGTTAAACTAAAAAAAGAAATCGTTACTATGGGGGTTGAAGGTATTGACCCAACACTAACCGTTGGCACATATGTCAAGCCAAAGGAATGGAATGCGCTGATCTCAGATCCAGAAGTGTTACTTATTGATACCCGTAATGATTATGAAGTTGAAATAGGTACCTTTAAAAACGCGGTTAACCCAAACACCGAAACCTTTAGAGAGTTTCCTGAATACGTTGCGAAAAACCTCGATAAAAATAAGCATAAAAAAGTTGCTATGTTTTGTACGGGGGGGATTCGCTGCGAAAAATCAACCGCTTACTTAAAAGAGCAAGGCTTTGAAGAAGTTTATCACCTTGAAGGTGGTGTGCTTAAATATTTGGAAGAAGTCGATCAACAAGAGTCAATGTGGCAAGGGGAATGTTTTGTCTTTGATGGTCGAGTTGCTGTTGGGCATGGGCTTGAGCAAGGGCAGTACGATCAATGTTTTGCCTGTCGTTATCCAATTACAGAGCAAGATAAACAAAGCGAGCACTATATCAAAGGTGTGTGTTGTCCTAAATGTGTTGGCAAATATAGCGAAGAACAACGCAGTCGCTTTGCGGAACGAGAGCGTCAAATCAACTTAGCTAAGGCGCGTGGCGAGCAACATATTGGCGGTGAGATCTCAGATGTGATCAAACAGCGTCGTCAAGAAAAGTTGGCTGCTAAAAAAGCGCAGGCAGAAAAATCAGCGTAATTTTAGTTAGTAAAATAATATAGCGGCTAAGCGCAAGTGCCAGCCGCTATTATTAAAAGATTAAACTAAAGGTTGCCCCAGCTGGGTTATTTTCAACTTTGATATTACCGCCATGAGCTAACATGATTTGCCTGCTCAGTGCTAATCCAACGCCAGAACCATTGCGTTTAGTGGTAAAAAACGGCACAAAAACTTTATCAATTGTATCGGCACTGATACCACAGCCATTATCGGCTATTTCTATCATCACTCGCCCACGTTTACTTAATTTAGCAGTTATTGTGACATTAGGCTGCTCGCTTTCGCTGAGTGCATGCTCTGCATTTTGTAACAGGTTAATGAGTACTTGTTCAACCATATTGGGATCAATAACAAAATCAAGCGCTTGTGGCTGAATATTGATGCTGAGCGTAATACCTTGAGCTTGCCATTTTTGGCAAGCAATGGTTTGTACTTGATTCAATAAGTCACTGACGCTAACCCGTTTGAGATCTGGTGGCGGTAATCGCGTTAAACGTCGATAGCTAGTGACAAAATTCATTAAGCCATCGCTGCGTTTAGCAACGGTTTGTACAGCGCCAGAAACATCTTCCAACTCATCGATTACCTCAGGTGAATGACCTGCTTTTTGTTGAATATCAGCAACTAAATCGACAGCCGTTTTGGCTAGTGAAGCAACAGGAGTGATGCTGTTCATAATTTCATGGGTCAAGACCCTCACTAAGTCTTGCCAAGCTTGCAGTTGTGCGCCATCTAATTCACTTTGAATATCTAGCATACTGACTAAGGTTTCTTGTTGTTGATTGATGGTTATTTGTGTTGCCGACATACTCAGCCTATGAGCCATGCCATCAATATAAATATCGACCAGCGTGGT
>JBNKXM010000368.1:0-2871 GCA_050300315.1 Thalassotalea sp.
GTGTTACTAGGAAAAGACTAAGGATGGTCATTTATGGATAAAACGGGACACTAAAATATGCAGGAAGCATATAGCTAGTTATAGAAATGCGGCTCTTTGTAGCCGCATTTTTTTATTTAAGGCTTAATAACCTGTAGCCTGATGATTAATTAGCGAGTATTTCGGCATAATATGGATGTTTGCCGAGCACGGCTTGGCTACCTTTTAGCGAAAATGTGTAGCCGCATAAACTAAAATTGTTTTTTGCCGCAATGTTTTTTATCAGTATTTGGGTATCTAAAGGGGAAAACTGAGCGAAATAGTTTTCTTGATGTTCAACTTCTACAGAGGTTGTTCTTGTACTCTCACCGTTATTAAATTCAATTTGACGACAACTTTTATCACCTTTGGCTTGCCTAATATCCCATAAAGTTGTTTTCGCTGTGTTATCCGCTTGCCAATTGATGATCAAACCGCCATAAAGCGAAGTGAATAAGGTAAAATCATCGGGTAATAACAGTTCATTTTCTCTAACAAGTGTAGGTTTAGCCTCCTTTTGTGGCTGATTATTTGATTCTACTGTATTGTTTGGTGTTGATAACAAAGTGGTGAATAACATCGCACTAACAACAAGCGCAACTAAAATGATCACTGTTGTCAGGGCATTTTTGTTACTGAGTAATTTTTCTCTAATTTGCTCGCCAATATCAAGCTGTGTTGTATTTTGTGCGTTCGTTGTATAGTGGTGTTGTCTGGTATCAATAGCAAGATGGGCGGTACTAGCTTGTAATGTTGGCTCGATACGATCTGAACGCACCGTACGATTTGCAGTTAAATCTATCGGTCCAGCATAACCATAGTGGTATTTAAGTCGATTTTTACTTGGGTAGGTTAACAGTATTGAAGCAACAGCAAGTGACACTAATGATAACCAGTAGATGGCAGCGCCATTAATCATAATGATCAAAAGCCCCGTAAAGATAAATGCCATGATTGGTGCTATTAACCATTGATGAGTTAATTTTGCATCAGTAAGTCTGCGTTTTGTTGTACAGGTAATAACTGCTGAAGCTAATAATAAGGCAATTACACTGATCAGCGTCGACGAGGCGAAAATGACACTAAAAAAAATAAAAAATAAATGACTGACAGTAATAATGAAAGAAAATCGAATACGGTTATCAGAACCTACCCAGCAAAATAACGACTGTAAAAACGGCACACAAACTCCATGAAAATTTAGATAAAAGACAGTTCAAGCGATCCGCTATTAACCTAGCTTGATTAATTTAGCTAGGTTAATAGCTTCATTCAAAGTATACCGTTTTAATTATAAATGTCAGTGGTAAAACTCGGAATTTCTTATCTAACTTTCAGCATCCATCTTTTTAGAATTGTTTTTGTAAGACATTGCCCAATTTATTGTCAGATGTTTTGGTTTCTACTGTAGGTTGTAATCGAAAATAAATTTTTATCTTATTGAAATAAATATAATTAAAATCCTTAATGCTTTTTTGCTAGAAAATTTCAGCATTTTATTTTTTGTTAAATACTACAGAGATAAATGCTTGTTGTTAGACTTAACGATGTCAGGAAGACAACTTACGGATAGATGGTTTTATGATTATGGAAGATCATAGCAAATAGTTAAGTAGGATACTTTTCATTTGCAAACTCAGTAGGGAAGGGAGCAAGGACGTTAAACAACGGATGTTTAGTAAATATCTTCGATCAGGATGATCATAAGGACAATATTTAGCAGGATGCTAACTATGGACAAGGATATTTAATATTAAGGATGAGTTAGTTAAACGGAATTACGTCAGGAAGAAACTGAGTAAAAGTTGCGGTGCATAACGCACCGAAATAAGGAGAAGCGACATTTGTCGCTTTTCTTTTTTGTCTTTTTGATAACTTAAATGCGGTATGCCGGTATATCGATATGATCTAATTTATAGTTACGTAAGGATGCGCGTCCGCTATAGGTTGATTCACCATCGCCACTAAATTCAAATTCAAAAATGCTCAACCAATGAATACCTAAGCGTTTATTAAACTTTAGGCGACTAGAAACACGCGCGTCACTGATATACTGCAATTTTTCTTGTTTACAGTAGTTTTGGATATGCAACCGCGCAAATTCAGATACTTTGCGCAGGTAGATGAAGTACCAAAATACTAGGCAAACCAATAATAAAAGATAAATATTTTCCATAGCGACACTTAATTTTGTGGATTGAATAACTGACCAATTGCTTTCGCCAATTCAGGCGTGCGCTCAGTTGCTCTCATACACTGAAACAATAATGGACGTATGGTTGGAATTGCAACTAAGTCTTTAAATATTGCGGCAAATAACTCACTACCGTGTTTAACCAATAACTCCAAATACTGCATAGTTCGTGTTTGATCATTCAATACTTGCCAGCAACGGCCAGCAAGGGTAATAAGTATATTGTCAGACAGCGCATCGTTTTGTAATAACTGAGCGAAATACTCATCGACGAACGGATGTTCAATAGATGAAGACAAACTTCTGATCAGCATTTGTTCTCGGTTGATATCTTGCAACTCGGGAGCGTTTAATAAGTGTAATATTTGCTTGATAACATCAACAGGTAATGTACAGTTTTCTAGCGCACCGCATAAAGGACTGAGTACTTCAAAGGGTAAGTGCTTTAAGGCACTAGCTAATAGTTCTACATTATTATTTTCGCTAAGTCGCGCTGCAAAGTCGGTCAGACCTTGCACGCCAATCGATTGCCAGTTTTGCCAATTTTTCAATGACAAGTAGTCTACAAAGTGATGATAATGCTCGCTGCTTGCTTGTTTGAGCTCAACTTTTAGAAAACTATTTAACATCGCGAGCTTATATTGCGATGGCGTAAATAA
>JBNKXM010000369.1:0-2857 GCA_050300315.1 Thalassotalea sp.
GGCATTAGCCAAACTACAAAAAGAAATGTTTGGCTATGATGTCCAGATATTGTCACGAGACGAACTGCATCAACAATATATGGCAGATCAAAATGCCTATGGTGCGATCCGTTATCAAGATGGTTATGGACTCAATCCGCTGAAACTAGCGTGGGGCTATCAGCGATTAGCGCGAGCAGAAGGTGTGAAAATACATTGTGGTTCACCAGTAACAGATTGGCATCAAGGCCAAGGTCATCAATTGATCACACCAACAGGTGTTGTGCGTGCTAAGAAAGTGGTGATAGCGACAAACGGTTATACGCCGAAAAATTTTCATCCGTTGATCACTAACCGTACTTTACCGGTATTATCACAAATTATTGTTACTGAGCCTTTAACTGAACAGCAGTTGGCAGCGTGTAATTTTATCAGTGAAAATGTTGTCATGGATACCAGAGCATTGAAGTACTATTATCGCAAATTACCGGATAATCGTATTCTCTTTGGCGGCCGAGGGGCGATCACCGGAAAAAATGCTGAAGACCCTTATTACGCCAAGCGCTTATTGTCTGTGTTAAAAACCAGTTTTCCGGCTTTACAAACCCTTAATATTGCCTATGCATGGTCTGGCTGGATTTGTATGGCGTTAGACGATCTTCCTCATATTTATCAAAATGATAGCCAAGATATTTTTTATGGCATGGGGTACTGTGGTGCCGGCGTTTCATTTTCTGTGCAAGCAGGCAAACGATTAGCAGATAAAGTGGCTGAAAAATCAGTGCCGCAATTGCCACTGTATCATCGCCCACTGCCTAAGTTTCCGTTTGCACCGTTAAGACGTGTTGGCCAGTGGGGCTATTTTCATTATGGCAAAATAAAAGATACTTGGTTTTAATGGTGCTAACTGTGCTTGTTCCAAGTAGATAAACCGTCGTTATGACGGTTTTTCTTTTTTATTTTCTGTTATATTTTCTGAAAATTAATCGACGCGGTTGGTCATTTTTCCTTGCTTAAAATCAGCGATATTGCGTGCAAGTAAATCGAGTAGACGTTGCTGGGCTTCTATGCTTGCCCAAGCAATATGGGCGGTAATCTTTAAATTCTTCGGTTGATTGACCAATAACGGA
Organism: Thalassotalea sp.; assembly: GCA_050300315.1. Taxonomy (GTDB): domain Bacteria; phylum Pseudomonadota; class Gammaproteobacteria; order Enterobacterales; family Alteromonadaceae; genus JBNKXM01. The sequence goes on from JBNKXM010000369.1 coordinate 1,110, forward strand.
TGATCGGCAGGTGGCGGTTCTTGACTTAAAACATCTAAAATTGCGTAAGCAATTTGCTGATTATTAAGCGCGAACAATAAGTCTTGCTCATTAACCAGAGCACCGCGCGCAGTATTGATCAATACTGCATTAGGTTTCATTTGCTGAAAAACATCAGCATTGATCAGATTTTCAGTGTCAGGAGTTTGTGGGCAATGCAGTGATAAAACATCGGCCTGTTTGATCACCTCATTAAATGCTGTTCGTCCTGATCTAATGTCTTGATAATTTGGCCGTTCAGCAATCAGTACGTTCATTTCAAACGCGCTTGCTATGTTAGCGACCGCCTGCCCGAGACTACCAAAACCAATGATACCTAAGGTTTTATTTGCCAATTCACGACTGCCATCACCGTGCAGACAAAACGATGGTGATTGCTGCCATAAGCCTTGTTCTACATTGCGAATGTGGTGATGTGGTTGACTAAAATAGTGAAGTAATTGCGCGAAAACATATTGCGCAACTGAATTTTTAGCGTAGCCACTGACATTAGTGACTGCGATGCCTTGAGATCTTGCTGCCTCAATATCGACATTATTCGTTCCTGTGGCGGCAATACAAATGAGTTTTGCATTTGGCAGTTGCGCCAAGAGTGGTTTATTTAACACCACTTTGTTAGTTATGATGATCTCTGCATCTGAGCAACGAGCGACAACTTGTTCAGCTGAGGTAAATGAATAACAACACAGCGACGACACTTGCTGGTTAATGGTGCTAACGGATACTTGTTCAGCGAAGGTTTGTTGATCTAAAAATACAGCTTTCACGTTGCTCTCTTTATGACTGATTAACCCGGGTGACCGTCTTTACGAGGACGGAGCAGCATAGGTGCGTAATGATAGACAAAGAGTCCGAAGCCAATATACCAAAAACCTGCGCTTGCTTGGTAGAGCATAGCCGTAGCTTCTGGCATAAAATTAGGTAATAAGCTTCTGATTAGCGCAGCGATAAAGATAGATGCAAATGCTAACGACATGGTTTTTGGTGGCTGTAGTTTTCTACCAGTATGACCTAAAGAAACTCGAGAAATCATTGCTAGAATCAATCCCCCCATGCCGCCAATAGTTAACATATGCCAGAGATGATTACTGGCTAAGTTATCGATAAAATAACTTAGGCCAACAAAAAACATTCCTAACACTATAAAGATGACGGCTAAGTGTAGTGACCATAATAGTGGAACGCTAACTGTGATCCACGGACGCCATCTGATGATTCTTACTAATTGAAATAGCGCCGCAAGCATTAATAGTGCGCCAAGAATGTGAAAATTTATTGTTAAAACAGGGTGAAGCAATAAATAAAATGTGATGATTGCGATTGAGCCATTTGCAGCTTTGTCTAACCAAGGAATATTTACGACTTTAGGAGTCTGAGTACCGTTTGCGGTGAACATAGGACCAACTCGACCCACCATCACAGACATTAAAAATGTGACTAACATTACACCGCTATAGGCAGCAAGTTGTGTGGAAAACTCAGCTGGGGTGGTGACGGATAAATACATTTGGATATTGATCACAGTGAATAACAATAACATAGGGACAAAAAATAGGTTACGGAACTGTTTGATCGCAATAATTGGTCGACCTAAAAAAATCGCCACACAAGGTAAAAAAGCGATATCGACTAGCATAGTGATTGCATCGCCCATCAGTGATGGCATGAGTAAGCCTATACGAGCGAGTAACCAGAGCAACACTAAAAAT
>JBNKXM010000370.1:0-2855 GCA_050300315.1 Thalassotalea sp.
AACTATCTCCTAACGAATTGAGATATTTTAGTGTTTGATAGGAGTCGGGGCCTCGCGCAACAAGATCGCCCGCCGCCCATAACTGATCATGTTGTTTATCAAAATCAACTTGCTTTAGTAACGCCCTAAGTTCGCTATAACAGCCTTGAATATCGCCAATGAAATATACCGTCATAATTAATGCAAAATATTAGGCATCGCCAAACGAAAGATAGGAATAGCTACCTGAAAGGTATGGTTATGTTCATCAATAAATTGATAATGGCCTTCCATAGTGCCCACAGGTGTTTTTAACAAGCAACCACTGGTGTATTCAAAACTAGTGTTAGGGGCAATATTGGGTTGTTTGCCAATCACACCTTCACCAACTACGGTTGATTTGTCACCATTTGCGTCGGTAATTAACCAATAGCGTGATAACAGTTTAGCGTGTTCAGTGCCGTTATTTTTAATGCTAATGGTATAACTAAATACAAAGCGCTGCTCAGCTTCATTCGATTGCTGAGCTAGGTAGGCGGTTTTTACCGACACGGTTATCTGGTTTTCTTGTTCCGTTGCCATATCTTGTTATCAGACCAATTATTGTGGTACAGGATTATTGTCAACAAAGTTTGCTAGAGCGATGTAATCGTTTAGCGTTAAATTCTCTGGTCGTAAACTTGGATCGAGTCCAAGTGAAGTTAATTGCTCTGCTGATATTAATTTTTTAAAGCTATTGCGAATGGTTTTACGTCGTTGGTTAAACGCGGTTAAACACACTTGATTTAAGGTCTTAATATCATTTACAGGGTTTTCGATTGATTGATGTGGTATTAATCGTACTATGGCTGAGTCAACTTTTGGTGGCGGCTGAAATGCCTCAGGACCAATTTCCATTACCGGCATAACCTGACACTGATATTGGGTCATGATAGATAAACGACCATAAGCCTTGCAATCATGACTGGCCGCCATGCGTTCAACCACTTCTTTTTGCAGCATAAAATGCATATCTTTGACCTTGTCTTTAAACGTCAGTAAATGAAAAATAAGTGGCGTTGAAATATTGTAGGGTAAGTTGCCAAAGATGCGCAGAGGCTTATCTTCTTGTACTAAACTTGCGAAATCAAACTTAAGCGCATCTTGTTCATAAATAGTTAGGTGCTTAGCCAGAAACGGATGATGACGCAAGCGATGAGCCAAATCTCTATCTAATTCAACGACTGAAATATCGCCTGCACGTTCAATGACAGGTTCAGTTAATGCGCCTAAGCCCGGACCAATTTCGACTAAGTTGTCAGTTGGTTCTGGATTGATCGCATCAACAATTTTGCTAATAATCGCATCGTTGTGAAGAAAGTTTTGCCCAAAGCGTTTCTTTGCTTGATGGCCTAAGTGAGAGTTTTTACTCATATATTTGTGTTTGCTCCACGCGAATATCAGTTAGGTTTGATTATTAGCTAAATCGATAGCTGTGTTAATTGCTTGATAAAAACTACCCGGATCTGCTTGATTCGTACCTGCTAATTCAACTGCAGTGCCGTGATCAACCGAAGTACGAATAAAAGGTAAACCTAAGGTAATGTTAACGGACTTACCAAAGCCTTTATATTTTAATACTGGTAGCCCTTGATCGTGATACATACTCAAAATGGCATCGGCCTGAGATAAGTATTTATCTTGAAAAATGGTATCTGCCGGTAATGGACCGATGACATTCATACCTTGCTCTCTCAACGCTTCTAACGTTGGGATCATCACTTCAATTTCTTCGCGTCCTAAATGACCATCTTCCCCAGCATGAGGGTTAATGCCACACACGTAGATTTTAGGTGCTTTAATGCCAAATTTTGTTTTTAAATCTTGGTCAAGTATGGTGGCGACTTTTGTTAATCTTTCCGGCGTGATGGCTTTTGAAACATATGCTAACGGTATGTGAGTGGTTACTAATGCAACACGCAAGCCTTCGGTTGCCAACATCATCACAACATCACTGCAATTGGCTTGATGGGCAAAGTATTCGGTATGACCACTAAAGGCAATACCTGCTTGATTGATCAATCCTTTATGAACAGGGCCTGTGACAACAGCATCGAATTCACCATTGATATTTTTTTCACATGCCTGTCTCAGGGTTTCCACCACATAATGACCATTAGCCGGATCTAATGTGCCCATCTCACATGGGGCATCTAATTCGACAGGTAAAATGGTAATCGTATTTGCCGCTTGTGGGGTGGCGGCAATTGTTGCGTCATATTCATTAAACGTTAAATTGACACCGAGTGTCTTTGCTCTCGCTTTTAATAATTCTGGCGATGCCACAACTACAATTTGAGCAGGCCATGCTCGTTGTGCCATTGCAATAACGAGATCTGGTCCAATGCCAGCTGGCTCTCCAGGTGTTACAGCAATACGTTTGGTCATTATTTTACTCTTCCACTAAAATTTCAATATAGGCTTCATCGCGTAGTTCTTTTAACCAGCGAGTGCTTTCTAGATCAAATTTTCTTTTATACAACAGTTGCTGAGCGCGTCTTTCGTTCATTTGCTTAGTTGCGTCTAATGTTCTACGACCCGTTAGCTCGGCTAAGTGCCAACCAAATGATGAACGAAACGGTTGTGACAATTCGTTGACTTTTAATTTCGCTAACGCCTCAGCAAATGCAGGATCGAAAGCGTTAGGATCGACCCAACCTAATTCACCACCTTTAACCGATGTTGGGCCGTCAGAATGTTCTTTGGCTAGTTCTGCAAAGTCTGCTTTACCTGATAATATTTGTTCGCGGAACTCTTTTAGCATTTGTTCGGCTTTTGCGTCACTTAAAATAATTGATGGCTCAATTAGGATATGGCGAGAGTTAACTTCTTCCACT
>JBNKXM010000371.1:0-2851 GCA_050300315.1 Thalassotalea sp.
TCTGGTTTACTTTAGCTTATTTAAATGCAATGCAAAACGTTGCGCTGAACTACCGGCTATATCTCGTTACATTAACGAGATATACAGATACCCAAACATCGCACAAACGGTAAATATTTCCCATATTAAGCAAGGTTATTATTCGGTCAAAGCGTTAAACCCGTTAGGCATAGTTCCCACTGGCCCTCAACTTGAATGGATGAACTCATGATGAAGATGCCAACGATATTTGTTTCGCATGGCGCGCCAGATAGAGTGTTATCCGATTCACCAAGTAACCACTTTATGCGTTCACTTGCTGGTTTAACATCGCGCCCTAAAGGTATTTTGATCATCTCCGCTCATTGGCAAACCAGAGCATTGACCTTAACTGCCTCAGGTAAACTAACTGCGGTTCATGATTTTTATGGGTTTTCAGATAAATTATATCAATTTCACTATAACGCGCAGCAGACTCACGAGCTAAGCCAGCAAGTGCTTGGTTCACTGAAAGAGCAAGGATTATCAATTGCAGTGGCACAACGAGGACTAGATCATGGTAGTTGGAGCGTCTTATCACTGGCTTATCCTCAGGCAGACATTCCTGTCGCTAATCTAAGCCTTCCGAGTTATCAAGACTATAATGACTATGTAAAATTAGGTCAGCACTTGGCGTCATTAAGAGCAAAAGGCATATTAATTATCGGCTCAGGCAGTGCAACTCATAACTTACGCGAGTTATCAATAAGCTCACCTCCGCCCTCATGGGCCGTCGATTTTGTTCATTGGTTACACAAAACGGTGAGTGAGATGGATTTACATTCATTAGCGCAGTTTTATCAACAAGCACCTTTTGCTAGACAAGCCCATCCAACACCAGAGCATTTACTGCCTTTACTGGTTGTTGCTGGTGCAGCAACGAATGAGAATAGTAAGTTAATACATGATAGCTATGAATATGGTTCATTAAATAACTCCTCATTTTTATTTGGTAAATCAAGCTAATGTTAATTTAGTCAAACGCGCTTAACATCAAGTAAATCGTTAACTAATGCTTTATATTGTAAGCGCTTAATTTTATCATCTCCTTCGATATAAACAGTGAGTTGATTTAATGAGTGAAAAAGACAATGCATTAGCCGCATTAAGACAATCATTATCGTCATATACACAGATCAGTGATAGCACTTGGCATGATTTTCAGGCCATATGTACATTTAAGACGCTAAACAAGCAGTGTTTACTGTATCGCCAAGGTGATATTCCTCGGGCATTTTCTTACATCTACCAAGGGTTGGTTAGGTGCTTTTCTTGTGATGAGAAAGGCACAGAATACAATAAAATGTTTTTTGATGAAGGTAAGTTTCCAGGCTCAATGACAGCGTTATTAACCACTTCCCCCTCACAATTAACCTTTGAAACGATTGAAGATGCTTTGCTTATTGACATTGATTTTGCTGGCTATCGCTCATTAATGCTCAACAATGACGAAATAAAACTCTTTCAAATTTATTATTTAGAGAAAAACTGGTTACTTGCTAAAGATGCACGGGAAATTGAGATAGTTCAGCAAGATGCTCGTGCTCGTTATTTACGCTTTATTGAACAACATGCCGCGCTTGTCGAACGTTTACCGCAATATCATATTGCCTCGCACCTTGGGATAACGCCAACTCAGTTAAGTCGTATTAGAAAAAATTTTTAGTTTATCAACCTATGTAAATGAGCTTGTTAACTTTAGCGAATATCATTTGCTTCATTAGTTAGTTATTAATGGAGAAAAGTAATGAACATAGTTGAAGCATTACATTGGCGCTACGCAGTTGATCAATTTTCAACAAAGAAAATTCCCACTCAGACGTTAAAGAACCTACTTGACGCAACCCGCCTCAGTGCCTCGTCATATGGCCTGCAGCCATATCATATAATGGTGATTGAATCTCCCGAGCTTAAAGCACAATTACTGCCGTATTCTTATGGCCAGGACAAAATTTATCACTGCTCTCATCTAGTGGTATTCGCCGCTCATCGAAATATCGGTGATAACACGGTTGACCGTTATATTAATAAATATGCCGAAGTTACAGCGCAATCCAGACAAACATTCACTAAGTATTCTGAGCACATAAAATCGGCATTACGCGATCAAACAGCTGAGCAAAAACAACAATGGGCACACCAACAAGCGTATATCGCTTTAGGTAATTTTTTAACCTGTGCTGCAATGATGCAAATAGACAGCTGTCCGATGACAGGATTTGATAACCAAGGATATGACCAAGTGTTATCACTTAACGAACTAGGGCTGACGACAACTGTGATATGTCCTGTTGGTTACCGTCACCCCAATGATAAACAAGCACAGCGCCCGAAAGTGCGATTTGATTATCATGAAATGATTTCGGAGCGCTAAGATGAACCTGCTATCCCTACTCGCGCTATCTGCTGGAGCAGCAATTGCCCTGCAGGCGACAATGAATGCTCAGCTAGGTGTGCTACTTAAAAACTCGTTGATGGGTACGAGTATCGCATTCTTGTCGAGTTTTATTTTCACTGTATCAGCCATGATGATATCAGCAAAACATTACCCAAGTTTGGTGCAGGTAAAATCGATCCCTTGGTATTTATGGGGAACAGGTGGCGCATTAAGTGCGTTTGGTGTTGGCATGTTTTACTATCTAATCCCCAAAATGGGGGTTGGCGCAATGATGTCATACGCACTATCTGGGCAACTATTAATTGCCATGATTGCTAGTCATTTTGGCTGGTTTGAGTTACCGGTAAAGCCGCTTAATAACGTAAAAATAGCGGGAGCAGTTTTGTTAGTCATTGGCATAATACTCATTAATAAGGAAGCGGTTTATGGACAATA
>JBNKXM010000372.1:0-2832 GCA_050300315.1 Thalassotalea sp.
TTTCAATTATGAAACCAATTTATTGGTAAAATGCGGACAGGAAATTCCTCGCGGTAAATGTTTTCAGCGTAGCAATGCTCTGAAAGCAAAAATGAAAAAACGCAAAAAAAACCTTACGCTAAGGTAAGGTTTTAACAGAAAGCACTATAAATTCACCTTGCTATAAAGTTAAATTTAAGTCTTTTAATACATGTACAAGATGAGCCATAGCTTCTGGCGTAGGTCCAGGATAATCACCAGCAATTGCGACATTGCCCATGTAACCAATATCTTTTGAACCTTCAGGACTACAGAAAAATGCCGCCAGCACTAACTTACGAAAATGCGAGAATGCTTGGCTTATCTGCACAAATTCTGGCGCAAGTTCTGGTGTTTGATAAGCAATATCATCTACGATGGCTAATTGTTGCTTAGCTGACAAAGCGACAAAGCCGCGTTTGAACCTAAGCCTTGCTTCATCATCAAGCCAAACTAAGGTTGATAAAATGGTGACGCGATCTTTTTGTTGACGCTGGTAAGGTGCGCTGACCCATTCATCGATAACATCGGGGACATTGACTTCGCTTGCCGATGGAACATTTCCTTCTCTTGGCACTAAAATATCACTGAGCACAGCAACTAGTGTTAACTGCTCACTAGTTAACGTTTTTGGCCATGGAGATGTTGGTGGAATGATCAGGTTTGGATCTTTACCATAACCTTTGACGTTTATCGGCGTCAGTTTAAGCTCAGGCCAATGACCTTGCTTGCCGTCTACCATAGATGTTGTGTGTTGTGCTTCACTACAGCCTGCTAACGTAGGTAGCATTGCACTTGCAGAGAGCGCCCCTAACCATTTTAACGACTCGCGACGCGACAACTTAGATTGGTAAGCCATGAGTTTATTTGATGCTTTCATAACATGCGCTCCTTATATCGCTTTAGCCGTCAGTTGCTTTGATAACCATGTCGCATTTCTCATCGCTAACGTCATGATAGTCAAAGTGCAATTTTTATGAGGATTAGAAGCAAACACGCCACCGTCCATAACAAAAATATTGTCACAGTCCCAAGTTTGACCATACTGATTCGTCACTGAATCCTTTGGCGAACTGCCCATTCGGGTACTACCAACTTCATGAATAATTTGACCGCCTTTCAATATGGCTTGTTCAGCGCTTGGTAATGGCTTAGTAAACGTAGCCCCCATGGTTTCTAATATTGCTTTTGCTGTTTGTAACCCATGCTCAACTTGTTTTAATTCATGTTCAGACCATTTCCAATGAAACTTGGCGACAGGAATTCCCCACTTATCAGTGACCTGATCATCAATTTCCATATAGCTATGTTCATTCGGTAACATTTCACCACGTAGCGATAAATAGACACTGGCGCCATAGTACTTCTTCGCCTGTGCTTTTAAAGACTCACCATAACCTTGTAAATCACCACTTACCCATGAACCAGGGTCTCTAAAGCCACTACTGATCTCAAAGTGATAGCCTCGAGGAAAATCAAGCTCTCCTTGCGCTTGTGCCTTATGGCCCCACCATGGAATAAACAAATGATTGGCGGTGTGACCATCTTCGTTATATCTAGGACGATTTTCTAGCGCCGGAATATGTGCGCCAAGCCCAGTGCCGGTAGAGTCCATGAGATTACGTCCCACGTGTCCACTCGAATTTGCTAGGCCATTTGGATGATGCTCACTCTTTGAATTCAATAATATTCTCGCTGATTCACAGGCACTCGCCGCTAAGATAATTACCTTAGCGCTAAGCGTTCTCGCTTCACCGGTTTGCTTGTTGATATAGGTAATGCTATTAGGTTTTCCTTGCTGATCAACATTAATTTCTTTCACCATAGCATTGGTAATAATTTGCAAATTACCGGTTTTTTGCGCCATGGGTATTAACGATGTTGTGGTTTGAAACGCGGCGCCAATTGAACAACCATGACCACAAGGAGTGGCATAAAAACACGCTTGGCGCTCATCCTTAGGGCGAGTTAATACCGCTCTGTGCATAGGAGCGGTGGGAATGCCTAGTTTTTTTGCCGCAGCAGCAACAAGCAACTCAGGTACTCTAGGTTTAGGTGGTGGTTGCAGTATGCCCTCTGATGAATCTGGCATATCATCAAGGCCAGTATTGGTACCACATATTCCCACTAATGCCTCAGTTTTATCATACCAAGGAGCGATCTCTTGATAATCAAATGGCCAGTCGGCACCAAGCCCATCACGTGATTTACCTTTAAAATCATGTTCACTAAAACGTAACGAATATCGCCCCCAGTGATTAGTGCGGCCACCTAACATTCTTGCGCGCCACCACATAAATTCAGAATCTTTACCTGTGGTATAAGGCTCATCTGGCACCGTCCAACCGCCATCAACGGTAGCATCATAAAAACCAAAGTCTTTATCAACGTTTCCTGCCCCCATTAAAGGCGCTTCACCGTTACGTTTAAACATAGGCGATTCAGTTTTAGGGTCGTAATCTCGACCCGCTTCTAACATTAATACTTTATGACCGGCTTGGGTCAGCGTGTAAGCAGCCATAGCGCCACCAGCACCAGAGCCAACCACTATGACCTCATAGTTAAAATTTTCCATAGCAATTCCAGCGTTTATAGTTCTTTTATTTTAATGTTTTTAAATGACACGATATTTCCATGGTCTTGCAAACCAATGTGGCCCTTCGTTGCACTTGCAAAACCTGCCCAATTCGCAAATTTACTCTTGGCCAGCAACTCTTGCCATTGCTTGCTATTAACCTGTACATCAAGGAACACGCGATACTTGAATCGATAATCATCGGTTCCGGTCTCTAAGATCAACTGATGGGTCGTGAG
>JBNKXM010000373.1:0-2820 GCA_050300315.1 Thalassotalea sp.
GGAATGCGCATTTTCAAGCCTTTAAGATCCTCGATACTATTAATTTCTTTTTTAAACCATCCGGCAAACTGCGCACCTGAATTGCCGCCTGCCATCGGGATAACACCAAACGGTTTATATAGCTCTTGCCATAACGCTAAACCACCACCATAGTGTAACCAAGCGTTAAATTCGGTCGCCGTCATTCCAAACGGAATCGCGCTAAAAATAGGCGCTGCGGGCATTTTTCCTTTCCAGTAATAAGCGCCGCTATGACCCATTTGCACTGTGCCTTGAGACACAGCGTCAAACACTTCAAAACCCGGCACCAATTCGCCAGCACCATAAACTTTGATCGTTAAGCGACCCGCGCTCATTTCATTGACATATTGCGCAAACTTTTCTGGCCCTAGCCCTAATCCAGGAAAGTTTTTCGGCCACGAGGTCACGAGTTTCCATTGAAATGTTTGCGTCGGCTGAGCAGCAGTTGTCGTTGATGATTTATCCTGACCACAGCCAGCAAGTAGTAATAACGCACAGGCAAACGCACTGACGCTTTTCATTAAAGAGCTTTTCATAGATGTATCCATTTTAAAATATTATTTTATCCGTCATATAGTTAACGATATTAACCGTAAATAATATCAGGCAACCAAGTGATTAATATCGGCCATTGAGCTAATGCCAATAATAACAGCAATTGCATGATTATAAAGGGGACAACGCCACGATAAATTGACGAAGTTTTCACCGACTTATCAGCGACACCTCGTAAATAAAATAGCGCAAAGCCAAAAGGCGGTGTTAAAAATGACGTCTGTAAATTAATTGCGATCATAATACCCAACCAAATCGGATCTAGGCCCATCGCCAGTAAAATCGGCGCTACAATTGGTACAACTACAAAAGTGATTTCGATAAAGTCGAGAATAAAGCCCAATAAAAAAATCACTAGCATGACGATTAACGTCGCACCTACTACGCCTCCTGGCATTTGCTGAAAAAAACCTTGTACTAATTCTTCACCACCAAAACCACGAAACACTAAAGAAAATAGACTGGCACCGATCAAAATCAAAAATACCATAGAGGTTATTTTAACTGTGCTATGCATTACAGCATTAAGATTATTCAAGGTTAATTGACCTTGCAAAAGCGCCAGTAGCGTTGCGCCCATAGCGCCAACACCTGCGGCCTCAGTAGGTGTTGCAAAACCCAACAAAATGGATCCCAGTACAATTAACATTAACGCTAATGGCGGCACTAATGCAGTTAACATTAACCTTGTTTTTGAACCACCTTTTTGAATTGCTGCAATATCATCAGCGCTAAGGCTTGGCACTTGTTCGGGTTTTATCATCGCGTAAATTAAGCAATACCCCGTATATAAGACGACTAACAATAAGCCGGGAATAACAGCGCCAGCAAACAAGTCGCCCACAGAAACAGTTTCTGGGTTAAAAATGCCCATTTGTAACTGTGCCTTTTGATACGCACTAGACAAGACATCGCCTAGTAATACCAGCGCGATAGACGGTGGAATGATCTGCCCAAGGGTGCCTGTGGCGCAAATGATACCAGTTGAAAATTGAGGGTTATAACCTCGCTTTAACATTGTCGGTAATGACAACAAGCCCATAGTGACAACAGTGGCTCCAACAATACCTGTGCTGGCAGCTAACAACATGCCGACTAAGGTGACAGAGATCCCTAAACCACCATGAAAACGACCGAACAAGATAGACATGGCATTTAATAAATTTTCGGCAATTTTTGAGCGTTCTAACATCGCGCCCATAAAGACAAATAATGGCACCGCAAGTAAGGTTTGATTATTCATCACCCCATAAATTCGGCTCGGCAACGCACTTAAAAACGCCCCTTCAAACAACCCAAAGATACTGCCAACACCGGCAAATAACAGCGCTGTACCGGCAAGCGTAAATGCCACGGGGTAACCAAGTAATAAAATTAAACAAACCACAACAAACATTAACAAGGCAAGATATTCCATTATTGCTCCCCTGCCGCTTGATTAGTGATCAGCAATATATTGCGCATGATTTCCGCTACCCCTTGCAAAACTAAGGTAATGGCTAGTAAAAGGATCAGTGATTTATTCACATAGACCAGAGGTAAGCCGCCAGCTTCGGAAGATTGTTCCAAGATCCGCCACGACGTCATAACATAATCAAAACTGATGATAAAAATGGTGATACATACCGGCAATAACAACAGAAAAGTGCCGAGTAAGTTAACCCAAGCTTTTTGTTTTAAGGAAAACTTTTGATAAAAAATATCAACTCGAACATGACCTTCATCTTTAAGCGTGTAGGCTGCTCCCAACATAAACACCAGCGCATGGAGATATAACACAGACTCTTGCATGGCTACCCAGCCAAGGTTAAAGCCATAACGCAAGACCACGATAGTAAAGCTAAGCACTACCATTACTAAGGTTAGCCAGGCAATCACTTTGCCAGTATATTCTGTGAAGGTATCAATTATGGAAATGGTGCTAGCTAACCATTTAAACGTCATGAAAAAACCTATTTATTATTGTTTTATTTTTATGACGGCAACAAATAACAGATCCTTAATTAGAAAGGAATGACTAATATGAAAAAATTTAAACGAAATAGCAGCTAAAAAACAAAAGGCTGTTTAATAAACAGCCTTTTACGTCATTATTTATCCGCTAACCATCAAGCACTTTTTTTACCACCGCCTAAGCACTTAGGTGACAATGGTGTATTAGCTTCATAGTAATCATGCCATTCTTTTTCGGTATAAGTGTGTAACGCCAAGGCATGAATACTTTGTGATAACTCACCAGCTAAC
>JBNKXM010000374.1:0-2793 GCA_050300315.1 Thalassotalea sp.
CGTAAAAGGTTTTTGATGGCTTAGATTTAATTCGCTTAAATTGATTATATATTCAAGTCATATCTTTCTCATACATAGAGTCAAATTATTATCCTTTTTTTAGGAAGACGGGAGGGGGAGATCCCCTACCTAATTATATTAATAAAACAAACTGTTAGTTGCTGCGATGATACGCTAAAAACAGGTTGACGGCACACTCACACATTTCATCAATATTGGTATTGTCTTTATAGATACCGTCAATCATTAATTTAGCAATACCATGCAATGTTCCCCAAATAACCTGCGCTAACCTCAGTGATGATTCATTTGCTGGAAACATGCCCGTGCTTTGCCACTGCTGAGTAATTTTGACTTGATAATCAAATGTTGGGTATGCGGCTTGACGCAGTGTTTCATTGCTACCTTGTTCTTTCCAAATCGTGCGACCAAACATCAAGTCATAAAGATTAGGGTAACTTGTCGCAAAATGAATATATGCGTAAACAAAGCGGCGATATTGTTGTTCTTGCGTTGAAGATGTGTCGTTAAATATCTCGTTTGCTTGTTGTTGCCATTGGTTAAAACCTTGCGCTGCAATGGCGCATAATAAGTCGTTTTTATCTTTAAAATGATGATAGGCCGCGGTTCTTGAAACGCCGACATTCTCGGCAATTTTTCGCAGTGATAAACTTGATATCCCTTGCTCGTTGAGCATTTTTGTCGCGGTGGTCAATAATGAACTGTGCAGATCACCATGGTGATAGGTACTTTTCGATGCGGACGATTTATTCATGTTGTGGGATGGCACCTATAAACTTTTGCGAGAAGGAAAAATAACATTAGCAAAGATTAACCCTGCAACTAAAGACATAAAAATTAGAAATGCTTGTGAGCTGATGCCCGCACTATTGCCGACAATATCTTGGCCGAGAACCGCAAAATTCAACCCCATATACACTTTACTACCGGGAACTAACACCACCAGCCCTAAGAGTTTTACTATACTAGACGGTAATTTCATGATGCGAGAAAAAATATTACTGTAGATCCCTAAAGCAAATGCACCGACGAAAGCGCCAAGAGCGACACCTAAATAGCTTGCTCCCCAAATACTGGCAGCAAATGCAACATAGCCTGAGATAATGCCCCAAGGCGCATCTTTTTTACGCACTTTAAATAAAATAACCAAACTAATGGATAATGTTGTTACCGCGGCCCATGCTGTCCAATTAGGCATAGTTTCAGGTTTTACATAACTGGCAACACCCCAAAATTTATCACCTAACGCTAAGCCTAATACTGCGCCAAAATACAGTTTAAATAATACCATGATGGCATCCATCACTCTGGCGGTACCTGACATCAAGTTACGTGCGGCAAGCTCCGATAAACCTAGCGTTAAGGCAAGTCCAGGTATAAATGCAATCACTGACGACAATATAACCAGAGGTGCATTAATGCTTGGATCTATGCGAGTGATCGCAGAGGCAAGTAGGGCAGCGGTAAGTGCCGAAAGGGGCTCAAGCATTTCAGTGACGCGTTTTGAACGCTCTGACCAAAAAACGAATAAGCAAAGCAACATCCCCAAAATTGTTGACCAAAAAACATCGTTCCAGCTGGTACGCATCAGCATAGCAAATGCACCGCTTGAAGCGCCAAATGCCATAAAGGTTAAGAAACGCCCGTATGGATTTGGCTTATTGGTGATTTCATCGAGTCGCTCTATCGCTTCAGATAGTGTGCGTTGTCCTGAACTTAGTTCATCAACTAATTCATCGGTACGCGCAAGTGAGCCAAGATCGATATCACCAGGAGTCACTCGTAACATATGATTATAATCTTGGTTTTCATCATCCCCCGACAAAATGAAGGTTAAAGATGTTGGGGTAACGATAAAACTGGCTTGTAACCCAAGGAAATTGGCAACACTTTGCAGATGAGCCTCCATCCGATAAGCTGGCGTACCAAATTTATGTAATGCTTTTCCTAAACGAATAATAAAGCGGCGCTTGTCGATGAAGTTATCTATATCGGTCATGAATAGGTCAGATCCTAGGTTATCAATAAGGTAATTTTTATAAACACCTTAACTATTTGATATTTTATGTTAAATTTGACTTTTATCAAATAAAGTTATTTTCCTTATGGTCTTACTGATTATTTTGGCGGTTGTTTTTGCTGGTGTCGCACTAATGGTGCTGTTTGGTGAAAAATATGGCAAGCCAATGACTAACGAAGAACAAGCGAAATACAGTAAATGGTTAAGAATTCTTGTCTTTTCATTGCTGTTTATTGCTTTGATTAAAGCTATCATTGAATGAATTTGTTCTAAGTTAGCGAGATATATACTGGATGCTTGCTTTAACTCAAGACATTGCTTGACTAAAATAGCTATAACTTAGCTTTATCATAAAGCAAAAGCTGAGAAAGGAACCCTAATGTTTGAAATTCCACAACTTGATTTAAAAAATAAAGTCTCTGCACAAGAGTGGCAAACACGCATTGATTTAGCGGCGTGTTATCGACTTGTTGCCATGCAGGGCTGGGACGATCTTATTTATACGCATATTTCGGCGCGTATTCCGGGGACAGAGCATTTGTTGATCAATGCTTTTGGACTGACATTTGATGAAATAACCGCATCAAATCTAGTGAAAATAGATATTGACGGCAATATTATCGATGAAGATTGCCCGTTTGAAATCAATCCTGCTGGTTTTACTATCCACAGTGCAGTGCATCAAGTAAGACATCAAGACCAATGTGTATTGCATTTACATACCAATGAAACAATAGCTGTCGCCAGTTTAG
>JBNKXM010000375.1:0-2791 GCA_050300315.1 Thalassotalea sp.
AAAATCAAAAGGCATATAAGTTACCGGCTCTGATAGCTCACAGAGGTTCGAGCTCAATAACTGACTTCAAGCCACTGCGTACTAGCTGTTCATCTTGTTCGGCGCTTGCTCCTGAAACGCCAATAGCTCCAATGATTTCATCGTCTTGATAAAGGAGTGCACCACCAGGATTAGTATTAAATCGGCCATTACTGGCAGCGCACACCGCATTAACAAACGCGTTACTTAAGACACCTTTTTGATTTAATTGATAAAGATCTCGGGTTTCCATCGACATCCCAAGACACGCATAGGCTTTGCTTTGTGCGATTTCATGACGAAGAATACCAACCCCGTCTTCACTCGCTGAACATTTTATGTGCCCACCACTATCGAGTATGACGATAGATAACGGAGGCAACCTAGATTTTCGCGCGACATCTAGGACCGAACGCATAATATGACTTGCTTTTGTATAGCTTATTCCTCTCATTTTATCTCCTTAGTAATATGCTTGCTCTGTTAACCAATAAACATTTAGCGCTAGGTTAATTAACAAAAATATCAAGGCCCCACCCAGCAATAAATAGCGAAGCTTTGTGTGCAGTAATTGCCCAAATAACAAGGCAAATGCCGCAAGAAAAACGACTAAACTCGCTAAGCCAATATCGGCATATTGCCATGCATGTAACAACAGCAATAAACTTAACAGTAATAGTGATGGCGTTAATATGACGATGTTGGTTTTTACTCGCAGCAATATTGTCATCAATAACATTGCCGACCATGACAGGCACAACAAAGCGATAGTAATACTGCCACTAACAGATGTGATAAAACCAAGCAAAGCAACCAACACTAAATAGTAAATATTATCTAATGGAGTGGTATCTAACTGACTGGTATTTCCATCGTTTACCTGTTTGAGCATTAAGGCTCCGGTGAGCATAAACACTAGAATAGTGAGCCAAGTAAAGCCGTGACTATCAAACGTAGCATTAACCGTTAGCACTGCCCAAGTTTTGGCCAGCACAGCGGCAATAAACACAACACAAAGTGCTAAGCGTTTATTTGTAATAAATCGTGTGTGCATCAAGCCAACCACGATTAACACAACAATCCAAAACCAGTCACTCGCCTGCCTTGGTAAAAATGCTGGTAAACCTAAGATGTAAAAGCTGTTCACTAACCAGCTAAGCATCAATACGCTGGCAAGCTTATCGTTAGCATTAGCTAAGAATTTTTTTGTTAGATAGACACTTACAACCGCCAAAACTGCCGGTAATATAAGTGTCTGTATAATTAATGGTACTAACACTAGAATAACTACTTTTGAACAGCTTCAATATTGATTTGTACATTGATATCGTCGCCAAGTCCGCCTTGCATAAAGTTCATGCCGAATTCGCTACGTTTAATGGTCGCTTGTGCAGAATAACCTATGCGATATGCTCCCCAAGGATCTGTACCTTCCTTACCCTTTTTCACGGCAAACTCTACCGTTTTAGTTTTCCCTAGCAATGAGACTTCACCAACTAATACTTTGGCATTTTTATTAACATCAAAGTCACTGTTTAATGTAATCACTGGAAATTGTTTGGCGTGAAAAAAATCAGGACTGCGCAAATGCGCATCACGCTTTTCATGATTAGTATCAACACTGGCACTGTCTATTTGAATATTGATCTTAGCAACACCCGATTGCTCAACATCCACCTGCCCCTTAACGTTATTAAAGCGCCCTGTTACATCTGAATAGCCCAAATGATTAACCGAAAAATTAACACTAGTATGGGCGGGATCAATCACGAAAGTTTTCGCTTCCTTTGCAGTGACCACCAAACTTGGTAATGCCGTTAGAGACAATAGTGCCGCTGTAAATAATTGACGAGTAAATAACATCTTCTTTTCTCCATAAAGTAAAAATAGTAATAACAAGATAAAGCTTAGAGAAAAAAACAAATTTAACAATAAAGCAAAAATGAATATAATTGTTTCGCATTAGTTAACAATTGATGGATAAGTTAGCATGGACAAACTCAGTTGCATGAAAACATTTTGCCAGGTGGTCAAAAGCGGAAATTTTTCTTTAGCGGCAAAAAAGCTTAATGTTTCAAAGGTTATGGTTAGTCGTTCCGTCGGCTATCTCGAAGCAGAACTTGGCATTAGACTATTTCAACGCACCACCCGAAAAATGAGTTTAACCGACGATGGTAATGCCTATTATCAACGTTGCCAGTCGTTAATCGATGAGTTCAATGAGCTCGACATCTTGATGAAAGACAATGCACAAACAGTAAAAGGGACCTTGCGTATTGCTGTGCCATCAGAAGCGTTTACCTCGTTACATCTATTACCTTTCTTTAGACAATTGCTTATTGATTTTCCAGAGTTATCGTTAGACATTAATATGTCTGATCGGCTTGTCGACATCGTCGAAGAAGGTTTTGATGCTGCAATTCGCATCGGTGAGCTAGCAGACTCTAGCTTAATCGCTAAAAAAATAGCTAGCGTTGAGCTTGTGCTGTGCGCTAGTCAGCAATATTTGGCACAACTTACCACGCAAAATATCAGCATAACGCATCCACATGACGTGATCGCACATCCGTTCATTTTAGACAGCAACTATCGTCATGGAAAACAGTTAAATTTTACTCACCAGAGTGATTCGTTAACCGTGACAGTAAACAGTACAATTTGCGTTAATAGTGCTGTTGCCACCTGTGATTTTATTAACAACGGCATGGGAATAGGCATCACACCAGACTTTATGATCAAAGATAACCCTAACATCGTAAAGCTGCTCCCAAAT
>JBNKXM010000376.1:0-2788 GCA_050300315.1 Thalassotalea sp.
TCACCGAATAACAGTTGAGCGCCGTCAAATAGTGTGCCTTGACCAAGCACTTCTCTTATTGCCCCTAATACCATCAATACGCATAAAAATCCGAGTCCCATCATTAAGCCGTCAAAACTTGCTTGTTTGACAGGATTTTTTGATGCATACGCTTCGGCGCGTCCAATAATGGCACAGTTAGTGACGATCAAAGGTAAAAAGATCCCTAATGATTCATATAAATCATAGGTGAAGGCGTTCATTAATAATTGTACACAGGTGACAAATGCCGCAATGATCAAAACAAAGATCGGGATGCGGATCTCTTTCGGAACCCATTGTTGGATCGCCGAAACCGTGGCATTAGAGCAAATCAGCACAAACATGGTGGCTAAACCTAAGCCCATCGCATTGACTATGGTTGAGGTGACTGCCAGTAACGGACATAAGCCTAACAACTGTACTAAACCAGGATTATTTTTCCATAATCCTTGCCATGCTAATTCTTTGTATTCATTTGGAATGTTCATAAGCTGCCCTGACAATCTACAGGTTTATTAAATAGTTCATCATGATGCTGATTAAAATAAATAGCGGTTCGTTTAACTGTGTTAACTACGGCTCTCGGGGTGATGGTTGCGCCGGTAAATTGGTCAAACATACCGCCGTCTTTTGCTACAGCCCATCGACTGTCGTTTTCAGCTAGCACTTTTTTACCAGTAAAGTTTAGCACCCAATCACTTTTTCGTAATTCAATTTTATCACCTAAGCCCGGTGTTTCTTGATGCTTTAACACTCTAACACCGCTCACTGTGCCGTCGATATTAATCGCGACCAGTAATTCTATATTGCCGTTATAACCGTCGGGAGCCGTCGCGGTGATGGCTGCGGCGACGTGTTGTTCATCATTTTTTGCTAAGTAAGCTTTTTGTGGTTTATTACTAAGTTGCGGATCATTTATAACGACACAAGTTTTGCTGATCTCATTGTTATGACTGCTCGGTGGGATCAAGCTATTAAGTGTGGCAATCAATTGCTGCTGCTGTTGTTCAACAATTTTGTCTTTGGTAAGTAAGTGAACAATACCAACAAGTGCAGTGCAGGCAACAGCAAACAGTGTCAGTAGTTTTGCGTTATTTTCAATTGCTTTACGCATGAAATAATTCCTTAAGAATGGCCATAGGTGCGAGGTCGAGTGTATTGATCGATAAGCGGTGCCGCCATATTACAAAGCAATACCGAAAACGCGACCGCATCAGGATAACCTCCATATTTACGAATGATAAACACCAGAAAACCAGCTAACGCGCCATAAACCATGCGTCCCTTAACGCTGGTGGCTCCAGAGACAGGGTCGGTAATGATAAAGAAAGCGCCAAGCATACATGCACCGTTGAACCAATGAAACAGCGTAGAAGCGTTAGTATCTGGACTGACAAAGAACGCGATAAATGAACAGACAAACAAGCTTAATAAAAAGCTCACTGGCGTGACGATAGGGATAGCTTTTCTGGCAATTAAAAATAAGCCGCCTAATAAAAATGCGAGGTTAAGCCATTGCCAACCTTCACCAACATATTCACCAATCACTGGGCTGTTCATGCTTTCTTGAATAGTCATGCCTAAGGTTAAATTAGTTTTTACTGTGTCCAGTGGCGTTGCCATAGTAAAACCATCGACATGGGTTTTTAACTGCTCAACCGAATAACCATCAAACGTGAAGTTAGTAAAGATCACCGAAAGCGTGTTGCTAAAGTCTAACGGTAGTGACATCAAAGCGAGTGGTGGTTGCCAAGAGGTCATTTGTACGGGAAAAGAGATCAATAGCATCACATAAGCTGCCATCGCAGGATTAAACGGGTTATGGCCAATGCCACCATAGAGTTGTTTAACAATAACAATGGCAAACACTGCACCAAGCACAGAGATCCACCATGGCGCTAACGCAGGTAAACTAATACCAAGCAAAACGGCCGTTAATATTGCACTACCATCAAATAATTGTTCACTTACCTCTTTTTCACGTAGTGATAATACGGTAAATTCGGCAAGTAGTGCTGTGCTCACCGCTAAACAAATATGAATTAAATTTCCCCAGCCGAAAAAATACCATTGGGTGAGAATCCCTGGAATTGTTGCATAAATAACCAAACGCATTAGGGCGGAGGTAGTGCCTTGTATATGGTTATGAGGTGAGCTTGCTATCCAATATGCCATGATTTATTTTGACTCTGCTTGTTGTTTTTTAGCTTTTGCTTTGGCAACGGCCGCCGCTATACGGGCTTTTTTCTCAGCGGCTATATCATTATCTTGTGACTTAGCTGCTGTAGTTTGGTCGTTTTTCTCTGTAGCCATCTCGTTGTCTGCTGACTGCGTGACACGCTCTTCTGTGACTGATTGCACGGTTGTTGCTTGTTCACTTGTTTGCTTTTTAGCTTTTGCTTTGGCAACAGCAGCGGCAATACGCGCTTTTTTATCGTCAGGTTCTACCTGTGATTGCGACTCGTCATTTGTCGGTAGTGTTTCTCTAACTTCTGGCGCTAATGCTGCCTTTTTATTAGCTTTTGCTTTAGCAACGGCGGCGGCAATTTTAGCTTTTTTATCGTCAGGTGCTGTTTCAGTTTCAGCTAATTCCCCTGTTGTTGAAGGCATTTGTTCGGAAGAAACTTCCTGTTGAGCCGCGAGCTTTTTCGCTTTTGCGCGAGCTATTGCCGCAGCAACTTGCGATTTTTTATCACTTTGCTGCTCTGGAGCGTCGTTCATAACTTCTGCTGGCTGTGCGCCATTAGCTTGTGCCTTTTTCGCTTTG
>JBNKXM010000377.1:0-2787 GCA_050300315.1 Thalassotalea sp.
GATTTACCTACCGCATCAGCGACTTCTTGATGGGTTAATTCAAATTCAGTTAATAATCGCTCTAACGCTACCGCTTCTTCCATGGCATTTAAATCTTCTCGCTGAATATTCTCAATTAGCGCCATCGCCACGGCCGCTTCGTCAGGCACATCTTTTATTAAACAAGGCACCAGATCTATTTCTGCTAATTGTGCTGCACGCCAACGTCGTTCACCGGCAATGATTTCATAGCGATTATCAGCGATCGGCCGTACCACTATGGGTTGGATTATACCTTGTGATTTAATTGAATTAGATAATTCATCAAGCGCATCCGCCGACATATCTTTACGCGGTTGATATTTCCCTGGTTGTAATTGCTCAATCGGTAACTTTTGCAATTCACTATTATCACTGCTTGATCCCGTCGTATTTCCGGCTTGCTGATCTTGTTCTGCTTGTTTTCGTGGCGCATTGGTTAACAATGCATCTAATCCACGACCAAGGCCTCTTCGTTTTGACGGACTCATAATTTTCCTTGCTAAATTTATGACGATTTAACTAACTAATTCGTTGTTGTTTTTCTTGTTCTGCTTTACGTAATATCTCTCCAGCTAATGCTAAATACGCTTTAGCACCAGTAGAGGATTTATCATAATACATAGCTGGAGCGCCAAAACTCGGAGCTTCAGCCAATCTGACATTTCTAGGGATCACGGTGCGATAAACTTTATCACCAAAATGGCGTTTAAGTTGCTCTGAAACATCATTAGCTAAGCGATTACGCGGATCATACATAGTGCGAAGTATTCCTTCAATGTGCAGATCGCCGTTTACCACAGAGGTTAATTGAGAAATGGTATCCATTAACGCGGTTAAGCCTTCCAATGCGTAATATTCACACTGCATTGGCACTAACACTGAATCAGCAGCCGTCATCGCATTAACTGTTAACATGTTAAGTGAAGGAGGGCAGTCAATGATAATAAAATCGTAATGCTTTTTTACTGGTGCTAGCGCATTTTTAAGTCGTTGCTCACGCGCATAAACTTCCATTAATTTGATTTCTGCGGCTGTCACGTCGGTATTCGCGGCAATTAGATCATAAATACCCGTGGTATTTTTACAAACCACTTGTTCAAACGGCATTTCTTCGACTAATAATTCATAGCAAGTGGCAGGTACTTCATATTTATCAACGCCACTTCCCATTGTTGCATTACCTTGTGGGTCGAGGTCTATTAATAAAATTTTACGTTTAGTCGCTGCCAATGAGGCCGCTAAATTAACAGCGGTTGTTGTTTTTCCTACGCCACCTTTTTGATTGGCAACTGCAATTATTTTTCCCACTAGAACCTCAAACGATATTATTGTTGTTAGATCTTCTTAAGCTCAATTAAATGACGTTCACCAACTAACTCTGGCACATTTAACAAATAACTTTTTTCTAATGCTATGCCTGATGGCAAGTGTTGTAATTCTTCTTCTGGGTATTGACCTTTTAACGCAAAAAATCGTCCTTGTTCAATAGGTATTAAATGAGAACACCAAGTGATCATATCTTCTAATGAAGCAAAAGCTCGACTTAATACGCCATCAAACAATGTTGATGGTTGATAATCTTCTACTCTCGATAATAAAGGGGTTACATTATCAAGTTTTAACTGAAATACAACCTGTCTTAAAAACGTAATACGTTTACCTAAACTATCTAGTAAGACAAATTTTTTATTAGGATACAATATTGCTAATGGAATGCCAGGTAAGCCAGGGCCGGTTCCAACATCAATAAAATTATCACCAGTTAACAAAGGCCCAACCATTAAGCTGTCCATAATATGCTTTATCAACATATCACTAGGGTTTCTCACCGAGGTAAGATTATAGGCTTTATTCCATTTATTTAACAATTCAACATACTGAATCAAAAGTGATAATTGTTGCTCTGAAACATTAAGATCCGTTTGTTTAATTAAGTCTGCTAATTCGTTAGTTAATGACATTTAATGTAATTGGCCTAATAGTTAATTGTTATTTTAAGCTGATTTTCTTAGCAAACCATGTTTTTTCAAATAAACCAATAACAAAGAAATTGCTGCTGGTGTAATACCTGATATACGTGACGCTTTGCCAATAGTTTCCGGTTTGGCATCAGATAATTTGGCTACCACTTCGTTTGATAGACCAGAAATCTGACTGTAATTGAAGCTGCTAGGGATCAAGGTATCTTCATGACGCTTTTTCTTTGCAATATCATCTAGTTGACGCTCGATATAACCGGCATACTTAATCTGTATTTCCACTTGTTCTGCTGCTTGTTTGTCACTTAACGCAGGGCCTAGTTCTGCAATATTCATTAAATCTTCGTAACGAACTTCAGGACGACGTACAAGATCTTCAAGACTGTTTTCTCGACTAAGTGGCGTTTTTAATAACGTATTCACTTGCTCAGTCGCCGGATGATCTTTTTGGATCCACACAGCTTTTAATCGCTGACGTTCTTGCTCGACATTTTCCATTTTTTCATTGAAACGGCGCCAGCGTTTTTCGTCAACTAAGCCTAATTTATAACCTTGCTCAGTTAAACGGATATCAGCATTGTCTTCTCTTAACAGCAAACGATACTCAGCACGTGACGTAAACATGCGATACGGTTCTTTTGTGCCTAAGGTTGCTAAATCATCGATTAACACGCCCATGTATGCTTGATCTCGACCTAGAATGAGTTCTTCTTTGCCTTGCACTCGAGCAGCGGCATTAGTTGCAGCAACTAATCCTTGAGCACCAGCTTCTTCATAGCCTGTGGTA
>JBNKXM010000378.1:0-2786 GCA_050300315.1 Thalassotalea sp.
GTTCCCCCGTTAAACAATGGTCAGCATTTATCGATAATTCTTTAAGGTTTACCTGCAATAATTCAGCAATATCTTGATCATCTTCAACAATTAGCACGTTATCCATCGAACATTCCTTACATGGTTCAATCATATTGACAAGCAAGAAACAGAGATAACGGCTGTAGCGAATACTAGCATTCGCTACAGTTTGGCTTATTCAAGACGACTTATTGTCACCTTCAACGTTGGATTATCAAACCTATGCGCCTGCGTAAGCACAGAATCAGGTAAACCATCGTCACTGGTTACTACCCCAGGATGCATAGCGACAATATCAAGATCGTCTCGCATCTCATTAAAGCCCTCGCCAGTACCACCAGAAGCTGGGCCTGGAATGGTTGACATCCACTCAGTATTTTTCTCTGTTCCTGCGTCATAAGAACTTGTCATCACTGAAATACTTTCACCAACACGTAAATCAGTGAGGCTCATGGCGTTGATGCCTGTAAACGCGTCATTGGTATTAACCAACATAGTGGCAAGAGAAAAAAGCTCAGGATGATTATCGGTTAACGAGACTGAAATGGTTTCTGTCATTCCCGGCATCAATATACCTTGCCCTGATTGACTAGCAAGTACAGCGCCGTCTTGAAGTAACATGGCGTTATCACCACTTTCGGCAAGCGTTTCTAATGCTAAACTTGCGGATTGGCCGACTTGCCAGAACTGACCTTCATCATGAAGGATCACCGCTATCGGTGACATTGGTTGCCCGTACGTTAAGTTAGTCACTTCAATTTGATAACTGAAGGTGCTTGGTGTCGGAGTTTCAGTCATACCGCCGTTATTGTGATCTGACGAGCCTCCGTTGTTACATGCCGACAATATCAGAAGTGACCCCATGATACCGAGCATTAATTGGCTACGATAATGCTTCATAACATGCTCCTATTTAACAACAACTGTGATTTTTGCTACAGGGTTTAACCAGCGATGAATGGTATTATTTAAATCGCTATGCCCGCCAGCAATATCGTTATCACCTAAGTTGCCGCGATGAATATGTACGTAAGGATTGGCTTCATCCATAGTAACGCCCGTCCCGCCTGTACCGCCATCACCGGCAGGTGCAAAAGGAATACCTGGTGTGCCTGGCATGCCACCGCCATTAATGATCTCATCATTCGCTTCAGTACCAGCATCATAGGCATTTATCATCAAAGTATAAGTGCCGGCATCACTAGGGATCATCCAACTATCAAGCCCGATAAAACCATCGTTAGTTGGTAGCATCATAGCGACAACCGACAAATAGTTATTACCATCACTGGTGTCTAACATGGTCGTGGTACTCATGGTTGGTGCTAATAGGCCAGCCGCTGGATTTTCAACAACATCCGCACTTGCCATGGTTAACATGTCAGACAAGCCAGAGATGTCTCCACCTTCAGCCATTGCTTGCAACATCTGTGTTGCTTGCTCACCAGCATGAAATAAAGCGACATCCTGAGTATGAGCCCCGACTAAAATAGGGGTATAGTAAATACCTTGCGTTAGATTAGTCACTGTAATTTCGAGTTGTTGTGCGTGGGTTATTGAAGTGCTAGCGGCTAATGTTAAGCCAGCCAATACCGTTGAAATTTTCATGTCTATTTCCTTTGTGAATATCTGAGTTCAATATCAGTATGCAAAGGAAAAGTTGGCAAACGTTCACGAAGTTGTCACAAAAGTATCACGATTTCATCAAGTAAAATTGATGAAATTTTTATCTCGTTTATTCGCTCTCTATTGAGTTAAAACAAAAAGACTGGAATTATTGATTATTGAGCCAAGTTAACGCGCTGTCATAGTCATCAAACACGTCAAACTCAACGTTACGACCTTGATAAATTCTTTTAAATTTTTCCTTCATCAAGAATTTACCCTCAACCGAATCATCAATCACAAAAGCAGTGGCTTTGGCCTGAATACCTTGGACATTTTGCCGTAATAAACTCTCTTTAAGAAGCGATAAACTTTCTTCGATTGCGAGACACGAATATTGAAACACGACGATCTCTTTACGACCTAAATAATCAAGCGCAAATTTTTCAAGAATATTAGCTAATGCTTGGATCAATTCGCCATTAAATGGTCCCGCGCAGCGATAAACAAATAGATTATCTGGCTGAACCGCACAGTGAACGCGACCATGCGCCCTAAAGATCAAATTGCTGTAATCATCGGTATCAAATTCAGTAAGCTTAGTTTCTTCAAAGAAAGATGCCATAACTGTATGTCCTTATATCAATAACCGGTTAACACATTGATGATTAAACCTATCATCCTAAATCACTGTAATTTACTTGATCAAAGTACTGCTATCTTTGGCGATATCATAGATATCCTGTTGATAAAACCCCAAGGTAACATGAAAATCTTTTACTGGTAATAATAATCCTTGGCGTAAAAACTGACCATCAGATGAGTTCGCTACCACAAAATAACTCGTGTGACTTCCTTTACTGACTCGGCCAAGCCCTTGTAATTGCACTCTAAGTGTCGCATTAACTTTTCTTTGAGATTCACTCAATGCTTGATACTCTATGGGATTAACAACAGTGACGTGAAATTTTCCATGATCCCGTTGACGTTGTGCTAAGCGAAACGCATTAAACTTATCACCCAGAATGATCTGCATCTTAGTAAGATATTGCGCGATATCTGCTTGATTAACTATGCCACCTAAATAGCTATTACCTTGATTATCTGTCAATTTTTCTACTTGAACGAGAATGGTTTTAACACTGTTTTCTTGGTATTTT
>JBNKXM010000379.1:0-2783 GCA_050300315.1 Thalassotalea sp.
CGGGTTATACAGCGGCGTTAGCCGTTCAACGTATGGAAGACAATGGCCAAATACCCGAACGCGGCCCGATAGTGGTTACTGGCGCGACAGGCGGTGTTGGCAGTTTTGCGATAAATTTGCTCAGTAATCTTGGCTATG
Organism: Thalassotalea sp.; assembly: GCA_050300315.1. Classification (GTDB taxonomy): domain Bacteria; phylum Pseudomonadota; class Gammaproteobacteria; order Enterobacterales; family Alteromonadaceae; genus JBNKXM01. The sequence goes on from JBNKXM010000379.1 coordinate 139, forward strand.
AAGTAATTGCTTTTACCGGTAAAACTGAACAGGAGGAATACTTAAAAGCGTTAGGTGCCAGTCGATTATTGAATCGTCATGATATTGAAATGGGCACTAAGCCGCTTGAAACAGCGCAATGGGGTGGAGCCGTTGATAATGTTGGTGGTGACACACTCGCATGGTTAACCCGTACCACTAATGTTTGGGGGAATATTGCGTCCATTGGCTTGGCGGGTGGGTTCAAGCTAGAATCAACGGTTATGCCATTTATCCTTCGTGGTGTTAGTTTGTTAGGGATCAATTCAGTTGAAATGCCGTTATCGGTTCGAGATCAAGGCTGGAAACGTTTGGCAAGTGATCTTAAACCGACCAAACTAGATTTAATTGCCCCAACCACCATAGCGTTTGAGCAGTTACCCGACGCATTTGAGGCGTATGTTGAAGGCTCCGTTACTGGCAGAACCGTTGTCGCCATAGATCCGAGCCTTGGTTAATCACTAATGAATATTGATACTGCCCCGGTACTTTTTACTGAGCGAGTTTGTGATAATGGCAAAATAGTAGCCATCGCAACATTAAACGTGCCCAAAGCATTAAATGCGCTAAATCTTGAAATGATCCGTTTATTAACCGAGCGCTTTTCGTCTTGGCTGGCGAATGACGAGATAGCAGTTATTGTGCTTGAAGGAGCAGGTGATAAGGCGTTTTGTGCCGGTGGTGATGTTGTCAGTGTTTATCGCGATCTCGACCTGCTTAGACAAAACGCGTCAAGCGAGCAATTAACTGAGCAGCAAGTGTATGCAAGTTTGGCGTACCAATTTTTTCATCAGGAATATCATCTCGATCAACTGATCCATCATGCAACTAAGCCGATATTGGTGCTTGCCGATGGCTACGTTATGGGCGGTGGTATCGGTTTATTAGCAGGTGCTAGTCATAAAGTGGCGACCGAGCGAACAATAATGGCAATGCCTGAAATAACGATTGGGCTTTATCCTGACGTTGGTGCCAGCTATTTCTTAAACAAGATGCCTCATGGTATAGGCTTGTTTCTTGGCTTAACGGGTTGTCATTTTAATGGTAGTGATGGTAAATACCTTGGGCTTATTGATAAATTAATTGCTTCAAGTGCGCTGGAACCATTAAAAGCACAGCTCGAACAGATTAATTGGCAAGAAGATGATCAAACGAATCAGCAGTATTTATCTGAGCTGCTTAACAAACAAGATGTTCAAGTAGCGCAACCGATTATCGGCCAATTGGAGTTACTTGCTTCAGAGATTGACAAGTTAACAACGGGTGATGATATTTTAGCTATCTATCAAGCTATTTTGAATTATCAAACAGCAGATAAATGGTTTATACACGCTCAGCAAAAATTACAACATGGTAGCCCGTTAAGTGTGCACCTTATTTATCAACAGCTGCGCAGATGCCAATCTTTGTCACTTGAACAGTGTTTTGAATATGAATTACAGTTGTCGTTAAGGTGTAGCCAATACCCTGAATTTTCAGAAGGGGTTCGAGCCTTGTTGGTGGATAAAGATAAAGCCCCTCAGTGGACGTATAAAGCGGTTAATGACGTCGATGATTCGATTATTGATTGGTTTTTTAACAACAAATAATTTCAATGAACAGCCAAAGAGCTGAAATAAATAATGAATATATAAATTAAAAGGATAACGCATGAATTTAACAGATAAAACAATCGTCATAACAGGCGGTGGCCAAGGTCTTGGTCGAGCAATGGCGGTGAACTTAGCGAGCAACGGTGCAAAGTTGGCTTTAATCGATTTAAATGAGCAACTATTACAAGAAACCGTGACGTTAATCGAACAAGCAGGTTCTAGCGCTAAATATTATTTGGCTAATGTCACTAATGAGAGTGAAGTTGAACAAACGTTTAAGCAAATCAATGACGACTTTAACGGTATCGATGGTTTGATTAATAATGCAGGTATCTTACGTGACGGTATGTTTGTCAAAGCGAAAGATGGCGTTGTTGCTAGTAAAATGTCATTAGAGCAATTTCAATCAGTGATTGATGTGAACTTAACTGGCGTGTTTTTATGTGGCCGTGAAGCGGCAGTGCATATGATCGAAGCGGGTAAAAAAGGGGTGATCATCAACATGTCGTCTATCGCTAGAGGCGGTAACATGGGGCAAACTAATTACGCTGCATCGAAAGCGGGAGTTGTCGCGATGACAGTGACTTGGGCACGTGAGCTCGGTCGACATGGCATTCGTGTTGGTGCTATCGCGCCAGGCGTTATTCGCACGGCAATGACGGATGCGATGAAACCTGAAATGCGTGATCGTTTAGAGAAAATGAAACCTGTTGGTCGTTTGGGTGAAGCTGATGAAATCGCTCATACAGTAAAATATATTTTTGAAAATGAATTCTTTACTGGTCGCGTGGTAGAAATCGACGGCGGTTTATGCATGTAATTTGCGTAAGATAAATAATGAAAAAGCGAGTTTTACTCGCTTTTTTCTATTATGCTTACTAAAAAGGTCATTTTAGATAGATTATGAATAAAGCGTTATTTTTGGATCGTGACGGTATTATCAACGTTGATCATGGTTATGTCTTTCAGCAAAGTAACTTTGAATTTGTTGATGGAATTTTTGATGTATGTCGTGACGCAATGGCAAAAGGCTAT
>JBNKXM010000380.1:0-2775 GCA_050300315.1 Thalassotalea sp.
GCCCTTGGTCAAAGCGGTGGAGCCGTTAAGAGAGGCGGATCTTATGATCATCGATGGAGCTGAGCAGCAGCCAGAAATTGATTGGATGAGCTCTATCAAGACATACCTAGACAATCAACCAATATCAAATAGTAATGCAGAGATTGAGTGTATTGCACGAAAATTCAGAATGTATCACCTAATTGATGGAGTGGTATACAAACAGGGCGCCAATGGCATGATGATGAAGTGTATCTCCAGAGAAGAAGGCATTCAATTACTCCAGGATATTCACAGCGGCATATGCAGATCGAACTCTTCATTGCGCTCCATCATCGAGAAAGCATTTAGACATGGTTTCTACTAGCCTACGGCCAAGGATGATGTGATAGAGATCATCACCAAATGCAGGGATTGCCAATTCTTTCAGAAGCAAACAACGAAGCATGCAAATCCTCTTCGGCCTATTGATCTCTACAGGCCCGTTGCAAATCTGGGGAATTGATATCGTGGGCATCTTGCCCAGGGCACCAGGAGGATTTAGATTCTTATTCATCATGATTGACACATTTACCAAGTGGATAGAAGATATGCCAATGGTAAACATCACACAAGATGCAGTGGTCAAGTTCCTGTAGAGTATCATATACATGTTCGGTGTACCCAAGTGGGTCCTCACAGATAATGGGACTCAGTTCAAAGGAGTAAAATTTGCAAGAGGATGTTTAGATTTTGGTATTCACCATCAACCGTTTCATTCATTAACTGTAATAACTTACCAGAAGTATCACGAGCAAGTAATGGATCCCAATATGAACCCCAAATCACTTTAATCACTTCCCAACCTGCGCCGCGGAACGTACCTTCAAGCTCTTGAATGATCTTGCCATTACCACGAACCGGACCATCTAAACGTTGCAAGTTACAGTTGATGATAAACGTAAGGTTATCTAAGCCTTCGCGTGACGCTAAACCGATAGCACCTAATGATTCTGGCTCATCGGTTTCACCATCCCCTAAGAAACAGTAAACACGTTGTCCTGAGCAATCTTTAATGCCACGATCGGTTAAATATTTTAAGAAACGCGCAGTATATATTGCCTGTAATGGACCTAAGCCCATAGATACTGTTGGAAACTGCCAAAAATCTTTCATTAAATGCGGATGAGGGTAAGACGATAAGCCTTCACCATCGACTTCTTGACGGAAGTTATTCATTTGATCTTCAGTCAAACGACCTTCTAAGAATGCGCGAGAATAAATGCCCGGAGAAATATGGCCTTGAGCAAAAATAAAATCACCGCCATCTTCAGGTGACGCCGCTTTAAAGAAGTGATTAAAACCTACATCGTATAACATAGCCGATGACGCAAACGAACCGATGTGACCGCCAAGTTCTAAATTCTTTTTCGATGCTCGTAAAACGAGTACTAATGCATTCCAACGAATAGCTGCGCGAATACGAGCTTCAATCGTTTGATCGCCAGGCATATGAGGTTCTTGCCCAGGAGGAATAGTGTTTACATAAGCCGTTGTAGCATCAAAAGGTAAATGCGTGCCGCTACGACGTGCATGATCAATTAATTTTTCTAAAAGAAAATGTGCACGATCTGGACCTTCATTCTCCAGCACTGATTCCATTGACTCAATCCATTCTTGTGTTTCAATGGCATCGATATCATTTTTAGGGAGCTCAGACATAATTACTTAGTCTCCGATATTGTTATATAAAATTAAAATTTGTAGATTAAAGAAAGCGTTACTACGTTAAATCACTCTAATCTGCTAACTATTACTACACACTCATTACAATCTTTGCATACGGCGCATCGAACGTTCCATACGACTTTGTTCTTCCGTTAAATTCAATAATACTTCTTCGATATACGCGAGATGACGATGACTTGCGCCCCAAGCTTTTTGCGGCTGACCACTTAATATCGCATCCATTAGTCGCGTGCGATATTCCGCAATTTTGGCGAAAATCTCCGGACGCTTAGCTAATATCGTTAAATTTTGTTCTATATTGTCGATAACAATCGACGACATGCTACGAGCAAGGTGTAAAATTACCGCATTATGAGACGCACCACAGATGGCAAGATAAAATTCAAACACTGCCTTAGCTTCTTCATGGTGATCATCGTCTAATTGTGCATTACCTATGGCATCATGCTTTAACTGAATCTCTTCAAAGTCAGCTTTTGTGCCGCGCATTGCCGCATAATAAGCTGACATACCTTCAATGCCGTGACGAAATTCTAATAAATCAAACTGTGATTCATTGCTTTGAGACATCAAAGCAAATAAAGGATCAGAAAAACCCGTTAATATTTGATCACTAACGAAGGTGCCACCGCCTTGGCGACGATTTACCAAGCCTTTTGCTTCTAATTTTTGAATCGCTTCACGTAATGAAGGGCGAGACACATTAAATTGTTGTGCAAGGTCACGTTCAGCCGGTAATTTTTGGCCCGCCTTTAAACTACCTTCCAAGATCATAGCTTCTAGCTGTGACAAGATCACATCAGAAAGCTTTGCTTGTTTGACCGGTTGTTTAATGTTGCTCAGTACCATAAAAACTCAGTAATTAAGTGACAAATCAAAACAAAAACACCTTGGTAAATTGGTATTACCATTTAATAAAGTGACGTAAAAATAGCAAAATAAATGATATTTGTAAATAGAACATAGTTGGCTTGTTGAAAAAATCAACCGAACTTGCTGAGAGAAAAAGCAATGCTGGGTCAAAGTTTATCTAGGGAAAGAGAATGAGAGAAAGTGGAAGCAAATGAG
>JBNKXM010000381.1:0-2719 GCA_050300315.1 Thalassotalea sp.
GGTTATTTCGGCGTTTGCGGTAATTTATTTTACCCATTTGAATCGCCAAAGCACCAGCCAACTTGAGCAGTTATTGACTGAACGTGACGAATTAGACATTGAATGGCGTAATTTACTGTTAGAGCAAAATAGCTTGGCAGAACATAGCGCCATTGAGAGTAAAGCGGAAAAGCTATTAAACATGGTGAATCCAACGGCGCAATCAGAAGTGATTGTTAGAAATTAAACGAAGGCGAGCGTGAATAAAAAAGCAGCGAAATATCAACCAACAACCGTAGCATGGCGTTTTTACCTTGTGCTAGCGGTTATTGCGCTTGTTTATTCAGGATTGGTTGCTCGCACCGCATATATTCAGGTGATTGAACCTGATATGTTGAAAGAACAAGGTGATATGCGTTCATTAAGAACCGCTGCCAGTAAAGTGCATCGCGGTTCAATTGTTGATCGTAATGGTCATGAACTTGCGATCAGTGTACCAGTTGAAACTGTCTGGGCTGATCCAAAAGTCATCATGGAAAACAATGCATTAGCTATGGTTGAGCATTGGCAAGCACTTGCTGATGTTTTAGATACCGACGTTAATAAAATTAAAACCCGTGTCACTCAAGACCCAAGTAAACGTTTTGTCTATGTGCAACGTCAAGTGTCGCCAGCGATGGCAAGCTATATCAAAAAATTAAAAATACCGGGTATTTATCTGCGCAAAGAATCTAAGCGCTTTTATCCAGCAGGTGAGATCAGTGCGCATATCGTTGGTTTTACCAACGTTGATGACAAGGGGATTGAAGGCGTAGAACGTGTTTATGATGAGTTATTGACGGGTGAAAATGGTCAAAAACGTTATCGTAAAGACGCGAAAGGCCATCGTATTGAAGTGATTGAAGATGTTGAGTCTAAGCCGCCGCAAGATTTAACGCTAAGTATTGATCAACGTATACAAACCATTGCTTATCAAGAATTAAAAGGTGCAGTAAAAGCGTTTAAAGCAACATCAGGTTCAGTGATAGTCACTAATGCTCACACCGGTGAAATTCTTGCTATGGTCAATAGCCCGTCATTTAATCCGAATAACCGAACGAATACTGCTATTCATCGTTTTAGAAATCGTGCAATCACAGATTTTTATGAACCGGGATCAACATTAAAACCATTGACGGCATTAACTGCGTTAGAGTTTGGCTCAGTACAACCAGATACTGTTATCGATACTTCGCCAGGCTGGATGCGCTTAGGTGGCAGCCGTGTTAGCGATCCAGTTAATCGTGGTGAGCTTAGCATTACCGATATCTTAGTGCATTCATCAAATATGGGCACAACCAAATTGGCATTGTCGGTACCGAAAGAATATTTACTGGATAAGTTTTTTGATGCTGGATTTGGTGAAGACACAGGCACAGGTTTAGTCGGTGAAAGTCCTGGCATTATGCATGAGCGAGTGAGATGGTCACCGTTTGAACTCGCGACCTTATCATGGGGCCATGGTGTGGCAGCAACACCGTTACAACTCGCACGTTTTTATTCTGCACTGGCAAACGGAGGTGTGAAAAAGCCACTGACCATTTTAAAACAACAAGGCCAGTCAATTTCAACCTTGAATGACGAACGCATTTTCTCTAAGCACAATACAGCCGCTATCTTGCCAATGTTAGAAGCCGTGGTGAACGAACATACCCCGCAAGCAAAAGTGGAAGGTTATCGTGTTGGTGGTAAAACCGGTACGGCGATAAAAGCAATTGCTGGCGGTTATGGTAATGATTACGTTGGTTTATTTGCAGGTATTGCGCCGATATCAAAGCCAGAACTTGTTGTCGTTGTTGTGATTAATGAACCAGGTGGCGATTTGTATCATGGCGCTGAGGTTGCGGCACCGGTATTTTCTCGGGTGATGCAAGGGGCGTTACGCATGTTAAATATCGCGCCAGATCAGCCTGTTGAAACAGCCAAGCAAACAGCTAAGCCTAAGGAGTTAACCAATGTTTAACTCTGATACTTTGTTTGTTGAAAAGTGGTTGGCTCAATTTGGTATTGACGTGTCATTAGCCTTAGCTACTTTGCCACGTCAATTAGTGAATGACAGCCGAGCGTTAAAGCAAGGCGATATTTTCTGTGCCGTTAATGGCACCAAGGCGCAAGGCGCAGATTATCTTAGTGACGCATTGGCAAAAAACTGCCATTTGATCTTAGTTGAGTGTCAGCAACAGGCTCGTCATGGCGCACTTTCACAGCAAAATTCCGCCAATGGTGATTTAGTAAAGGTTATTGAGTTTTATCAGTTGGGCCAACAATTATTTCCATTGGCTAAAGCATTTTATCAAGCACCTCAACAGCAATTACATATGATAGGTGTCACCGGAACGAACGGTAAAACAAGTACCAGCCAAATGATCGCTAAGTTACTCACTGCCTGTGGTAAACAATGTTCGGTGATTGGTACCAATGGCGCAGGCAAGGTTGAGCAGTTAACGCCGATTACTAATACCACTCCGGGGGCGACCGAATTGCATCAATGGCTACAAGCGTTTGTTGAGCAACAACAGGAAGCGGTTGCCATGGAAGTGTCATCTCATGCGCTGGAACAAGGTCGCGTAACCGCTGAGTTGTTTGATGTTGCCGTGTTTACTAATTTAACCCGAGATCACCTAGATTATCACCAGACCATGGCGAACTATCGTGATGCTAAGTATCAAATTTTCACGCAAAAAAGTGGTCAAACGGCCAT
>JBNKXM010000382.1:0-2716 GCA_050300315.1 Thalassotalea sp.
TTATTATCGCCAGTGCGTAGTTGTGTAGAGAAAATATGAACTTCTTCCACGATACCCGCATTGCCAGCAACTTCAACAAAATCACCTGATTTAAATGGTTTAAATGAGATAAGTAAAATGCCTGAAGCAAAGTTTGATAGCGAACCTTGTAGTGCCAAACCTATCGCTAAACCTGCAGCACCCACTATGGCAACAAGTGAAGAGGTGTTAAAACCTAAGTGTGATATTGCCGCAATAAATGCCACTAATACCAACAATCCATAAGCTAAACTGCCGACAAACGAAATAACCGTATTATCGACCCCTTTATGTGCTAACAGTTTTTGTATGCCTTTACTGACTAATTTCGCGACGAATTTACCAATAAATAATATCGCTAAAGCAACGACAAATTTAATGGCGAAATCTTGTAACATTGTTTGGTTATCTGAGAACCATTGTGTAATTGAGTCCAAAATCATGCTCCCTTTTGTTATTTTGAAGCGATTATAAACAATTAGCAGAAGTCAGACCAAGCAGAATTTACTTAAATAGCACTTATATACTATTTTCAGCGAGTATTGAGGACGGGAAGGTCGTAAGAATAGGAATAACTAAAATGAAACGCCATCATACGATAAACCTATGATGGCGTTTAGCAACTAGCCAATATTATTTGATCAAGGCGTTAAGTTCACCTGCGCTATATTTCTCAAACATTCTTTCTAATGAAATCGGCTTGATTTTACCGGCATTGCCAGCGGTGCCAAATGCTTCGTAACGAGCGATACAAATATCTGTCATCGCTTTGGTGGTTTCCGCTAAAAATTTACGTGGATCAAATTCACTTGGATTGTGCGCTAAAAAGCGTCGAGTTGCCCCTGTTGATGCTAATCGTAAGTCGGTATCGATATTGACTTTTCTCACGCCGTTTTTAATACCTTCTTGAATTTGCTCAACTGGAACACCGTATGTTTCAGGAATATTGCCACCGTATTCGTTGATCACAGCTAACCACTCTTGAGGAACTGAAGATGAGCCGTGCATAACTAAGTGAGTATTTGGAATACGTTGATGAATCGCTTTAATGCGATCGATTGCTAAAATGTCACCCGTTGGCGGACGAGTAAATTTATAAGCGCCATGAGAGGTACCACAAGCAATTGCTAGTGCGTCAACTTGAGTCTTTTTAACAAAATCAGCAGCTTCTTCTGGATCGGTTAACATTTGGTCGTGCGTTAGCTTACCTTCTGCGCCAATGCCGTCTTCTTCGCCAGCTTCGCCGGTTTCTAACGAACCTAAACAGCCAAGTTCACCTTCTACTGAAACACCACAAGCATGTGCCATTTCTACGGTTCTTCTTGTGACATCAACATTGTATTCATAGCTTGATGGTGTTTTTCCGTCTTCCATTAACGAACCATCCATCATTACCGATGAAAAGCCTAACTGGATTGAGCGTTGGCAAACACTTGGTGAAGTTCCGTGATCTTGATGCATAACAACCGGAATATGTGGGAATTCTTCAATTGCCGCCAAAATTAAATGACGTAAGAAAGGAGCGCCAGCATATTTTCTAGCACCTGCAGAGCCTTGTAAGATCACTGGGCTGTTAGTTTTATCAGCGGCAATCATAATTGCTCTCACTTGCTCTAAGTTGTTAACGTTAAATGCTGGAATGCCGTATCCGTTTTCAGCTGCATGATCTAACATCTGGCGCATAGAAACTAAAGCCATGAAATAACTCCTAAAATGTTCATTTAATTGAAATTGTAAACAAAACTATCGTTTAAAATAAGTTTCACATTGAAACTTGTTTGCTTTCATTTCGTAATTATATCAGAAATAAAAACGGCTTTGCACTCGATAAATTAGCTTAAATAACAAGTGCTAGGTAAATATTTACGACAAACTTACGTTTTGTTCGACTATTACCAAAATTTTGAGCTAATAACCGAAAATAACGCCTATAAAACAGGGAAAAATATGTAATTTTACTACGAAAAGTAGAAGAATTTTTTTGACTAATAATTTTGATGATGGCAATAAAAAAGTCCTCGGCATAACACCAGAGGACTTTATTAAAACATCGAGGTTTTGTGATTATTTTGCGCGTTGCTCTAAGATTTCAACGGCAGGTAATTTTTTACCTTCTAAAAACTCTAAGAAAGCGCCACCACCAGTAGAGATGTAAGACACCTTATCGGCAATATTATATTTATCAACAGCGGCAAGAGTGTCGCCACCACCAGCGATTGAAAACGCGCTGCTATTGGCAATCGCATGAGCGATGACTTCAGTGCCTTTACCAAATTGATCAAATTCGAACACGCCTACTGGGCCATTCCAGACAATGGTACCTGCTTGGGCAATAATATCGGCAAGCTCTTGCGCGGAATCAGGACCGATATCAAAAATCATCTCGTTATCACTTACTTCTGTCACTGGTTTTAAAGTTGCTTGCGCTGTTTGGGCAAATTCAGTGGCAACAACAACATCTGTCGGTACAGGGATTTTACCGTTGTTGGCAGAAGCTTGGGCGGTTAAGCGATTTGCTTCGTCAATTAAATCCTCTTCATATAACGATTTACCAACGTTATGTCCAGCTGCCGCGATAAACGTATTGGCGATACCACCACCAACAATCAATTGATCAACTATCTTAGATAGAGATTCTAAAACAGTGAGTTTGGTAGACACTTTTGAACCACCGACTATCGCCACCATTGGACGTTTA
>JBNKXM010000383.1:0-2705 GCA_050300315.1 Thalassotalea sp.
CTCTATAAAAGAGTTTTCTTATATGGATTGTTTGTTGGTTTTGTGACAAAATTCTTGCCATATTGATTATGGAACTATTTGTAATACGCCAATGAACTTAACTCATTTACAAAAGCTTGAAGCCGAATCTATTCATATTATGCGTGAAGTTGCCGCTGAATTTGATAAACCGGTTATGCTCTACTCAGTAGGTAAAGACTCAGCAGTATTGCTTCATCTAGCACGCAAAGCATTTGCGCCAGGCAAAATCCCATTCCCTTTACTCCATGTAGATACGACATGGAAGTTTAAAGAGATGATTGAGTTTCGCGATCAAATGGCGAAAGAATACGGTTTTGAATTATTGGTTCATCAAAACCCTGAAGGTATTGCTATGAATATAAGTCCATTTGTTCATGGTAGTGCTAAGCATACTGATATCATGAAAACTCAAGGGTTAAAGCAGGCGTTAGATCAATACGGATTTGATGCTGCGTTTGGTGGTGCGAGACGTGATGAAGAAAAATCTCGAGCGAAAGAGCGGGTTTATTCATTTCGTGATAAAAATCATCGTTGGGATCCAAAAAGCCAACGTCCAGAATTGTGGAACATATATAACAGTAAGGTTGATAAGGGCGAAAGCATCCGCGTTTTTCCGTTATCGAATTGGACTGAGTTAGATATCTGGCAATATATCTATTTAGAAAATATTAAAATTGTTCCGTTATATCTTGCGGCAAAACGTCCGGTGGTTGAGCGTGATGGTACGTTAATTATGGTGGATGATGATCGTATGCCAATTGCCGACGGCGAACAGGTGATGATGAAAAATGTTCGTTTTAGAACCTTAGGTTGTTACCCGTTAACGGGAGCCGTTGAATCTGACGCAGCAACCTTGCCAGAAATTATTCAAGAAATGTTATTAACTAAAACCTCTGAACGACAAGGCAGGGTGATCGACCACGACTCTGCGGGTTCGATGGAGAAGAAAAAAATGGAAGGTTACTTTTAGTTAGCTTGATAACCAAAGTGATTGAGAGATAACACCGTTTAGTCAGGGTTAATAAGGTCAGGCGATAGTACTGACCAATGATAGAATTCCGAAGGAAATAACATGAGTCCAAATGCAGACTTACTCGAAACAGATATTGAAGCGTATTTAAAGCAACATGAAAACAAAGAAATGTTGCGTTTTTTCACGTGTGGCAGTGTAGACGATGGTAAAAGTACCCTTATTGGTCGCCTGTTACATGATTCTAAAATGATATTTGAAGATCAACTTGCCGCGATAGAAAGTGACAGTAAAAAATCGGGCACTACAGGTGAAGAAGTTGATCTGGCGCTCTTGGTAGATGGTCTTCAGTCCGAGCGTGAGCAAGGCATTACCATTGATGTTGCATACCGTTATTTTGCCACAGATAAGCGTAAATTTATCATAGCTGACACCCCAGGACATGAACAATACACTCGCAACATGGCGACAGGTGCATCAACCTGTGATCTTGCGATTATTTTGATTGATGCACGTCATGGTGTGCAAGTACAAACGCGCCGTCATTCATTTATTTGTTCGCTGTTAGGCATTAAACATGTGTTAGTTGCGGTTAATAAAATGGATTTAGTTGACTACAGCCAAGAGCGTTATCAAGAAATTAAGAAAGAATACCGCGACTTTGCCGACGGTTTAATGTTTAGTGATGTGCGTTTTGTGCCAATTTCTGCATTAAAAGGTGATAACGTTGTTGAAGAAAGTGCCCAGATGCCTTGGTATCCTGGCGCTACCTTAATGAAGTTATTAAATACTATTACGGTTGAAGGTGGTGATGAGTTCACTGAATTTCGCTTTCAAGTACAATATGTTAATCGTCCTAATCTTAATTTCAGGGGCTTTGCTGGTACTGTAGCCTCAGGACATATTCGTGTTGGCGATGAAGTTGTTGCATTGCCATCGGGTAAAGAAAGCACAGTTAAGTCTATCGTTACGTTTGACGGTGATTTAGAGCGCGCCGACAAAGGTCAAGCGGTTACGCTAACGTTAACTGATGAAATCGATATCAGCCGCGGTGAAATGTTGGTGAAAAAAGGCGCTTTGCCTTCATCGTCAAAAGAATTCAAGGCGACTGTGGTATGGATGCACGAAGATGAGTTAGAAACGGGTCGTGAATATTACATTAAGCACGGCACTAAAACGACAACAGGTCACGTTGCCTCGATTGATTATCGTTATAATGTCAATACCATGGAGAAATCCGAGACGTCTCAGTTAGCGTTAAATGAAATTGGCTCGGTAAATTTTGAAGTGGCAGAAACGCTGCATTTTGATCCTTACCACACCAATAAGTCGACAGGTGCATTTATCATTATTGATCGTTTAACCAATATTACCGTTGGTGCAGGGATGATAGACAGTGCAATACGTAAAGATCAGCAGCATGAGTTTTCAGCTTTTGAATTAGAATATAATGCATTGATCCGTAAGCACTTCCCGCATTGGGGTGCGCGTGATATTTCAAAATTAAAGTAACGCTAGCGTACGTTTTATTTAGCAGCTGATGAAGTGGTATTGTGATCTTAGCAATCAGCTGCTAAAAAGTGACGATAACGATTTGCTGGTAAAAGGATAATAACAGTGCTAGCAACACAATGGTTTTTGGTGTCAATTTTTTTAGCTACTTTCTTGGGGTTAGTTAAATTTCAACGTGTGCCTGAACGGGTGTTTGCCGCAG
>JBNKXM010000384.1:0-2704 GCA_050300315.1 Thalassotalea sp.
ATGGTTAAAATTAACATGAAATATTCTACCATGAACGATATAAAAAATCAAGAAAAACAATAAGTGATTTTATATTTTGGATTTTATAAATTGTTTTTTCTGTTATAATATATGTATATTATTGTCTAAGGTATAATCAAAATGTAGCCAGTGAGGTCGTTTTTCATCCAACTGGGCAAGCGAAGGGATTTTTTCACTCTCGCTATTTTGATTGAAATAATAACCGAAAATAAAATCTGATTGTTCCATCTTTACCTCGCAGTGCCCGTGTCACTGGTATCATCATTAAAGTAATAGTAGCGTACCGCATCCTAAAAACGCGATAAATCCGAAGATATCCGTTACTGTCGTTAAAATAACTGCTCCAGATAGTGCAGGATCGATATTCATTTTATTCAAAATCCAAGGCACCCAAACGCCAGATAACGAGGCAATAAGAATATTACCTAATATCGCAATATAAATAGTCAGCGACAGCATTGGGTTGTCAAACCAATAAAATGTGGTGATGCCAATCACAGATGCCCAAAGCACGCCATTAATCATGCCGACTTTAAGCTCTTTTTTGACAATTGCCTGGCGATTCGCGTCAGTGATCTGGCCAAGCGCTAAGCCCCGAATGATCAAGGTTAATGTTTGACTACCCGAAATTCCCCCCATGGAAGCGACTACAGGCATTAACACAGCCAACGCAACCACTTGCTGTAGTGTTGCTTCAAATAAACCAATAAACCATGACGCTAAAAATGCCGTTAATAAATTAATACCTAACCATATCGCTCGGTTTTTACTACTTAGCCAAATACTGGCAAATAAATCTTCTTCTTCACGCAAACCGCCTGACTGGATTAATTGGTTATCTTTTTGTTGTGCTTGATATTTAAAGGCGGTGTATAAATCTAACCGACCAGTTAAACAATCATTTTCATCAAGCACTGGTAGCGCGGTTTTTCCAGACGCGATAACAATATCAACTGCTTCATCTATGTCTTGGTTTGCTCTTAGTGTTTGTGTTTCTTGATAAGCGAACTCACTTAATGGCAAATCGTCCTGAGCAACTAATAACCGTTGAAACGCAATCTCGCCCAATAACTTAGACTCACCGTCAATAACATAAATGACTTCGGTTAATTCCGATGAATTCTTTGCTGCCACTTTTTTCGCCGCCGACACTTTAAGCTTTTGCGGAATTTTGCATTCATCAAAACTTTGCCAGTGACCAACTTCTTCGAGCGAATAATCTTGCGCCTTTTTAAAATGCTCCCGTTGCTTAACGGTCATTTGCGAAACCGCATACTCAATAAATCGGTCACTCAAATTTTCTGTTAATTCAAGTAGACTGTTCGCATCAAGCTTATCAAATAGCGGAAAACAAGCATTATCATCTAAGGCATTTAACAACATTTGCCTCGACTCATTTTTCATCGAAAGAAACACATTTTGCTGATAATCACTATCAAACTGTTGCCACAGCAATAAACGGGTTTTTATCGGAAATGCTTCTAATAAAATGCCAGCGTGTTCAGGAAGAAACACTTGCTCAATGTCAATACCTTGCCCATCTAAAGATGCGTCACTTGCTACAAGTTCTTCTATCTTTTCAATGTATTGGGATAACAACTCTACCGACATAGCATTCCTTAATAGCTAGTAAATGAACGAGGAGTAAAAAGCAAAAACAATATGGATATTAAATTCGCACTCACGCACTTTTTAATTGTTCACCTAACATGCGATGCCTGAACTAAAATAGCCATGTTAAGTATACAAACGCGTAAAATGCCATAGTAGCTGACTAAAATAGTAAAGAACAAGCATTGTCGGCAGTTTACGACAAATTGTTTTCCGTTTATTTTAAAATCTGGAATACCCTTTGATTCATTTGCTATCAATAAAGCAATATCGAAAAATAACCTAGAGGCTGTTGATCTTTCAATTTATACTGTAGCTAATATGCTGGATATCACTTGGTTGTAACGGCCAAAAATGAGCGTAATTTTGCAAGCGTTTAGCTACATGATAAACAGCAAAGCATTTCTAGCATTGAGCCATCAAAAAGTAATATTTAAGGAATACTATGGAAACTCGTCATATCGTTTGCCCTCATTGTCAGGCCGTGAATCGTGTTGCAACATCCAAGTTAGCTGATGCCCCAATTTGTGGACAATGTAAGCAACGTTTATTTACTGGCTCGCCGACCGAACTAACGAATATGACGTTTCAAAAGCAGATCTCTCGCAACGATATTCCCGTGGTGGTTGATTTTTGGGCAAGTTGGTGCGGCCCTTGTCAAATGATGGCGCCTGCATTTACCGCATCAGCGGCGCAATTAGAGCCACAGCTTCGTTTTGCTAAACTCAATACCGAAACTGAGCAGCAAATCGCCGCACAATATGGTATTCGTAGTATTCCTTGCTTAATCGTTTTTAGAAATGGTAAAGAGGTAGCACGCCTAGCAGGCGCGATGTCGCAACAAGATATCATGCGTTGGCTATCGCAATTTTCGTCACAATAAACGCAGACTATTTATTGTGAATTATCGTGCCTTGGGCATCCACAATAGCGACATCAACTGGAATACCTTGGCGCACACTTTGAGTAACTAAACAAAAATCTTCAAATTGCGCCAATATTTTATCGAAATGCGCAATATCATAACCATTTTCACTCAATGAAAGTACAACCTTAACTTGTGTGACTCGCC
>JBNKXM010000385.1:0-2696 GCA_050300315.1 Thalassotalea sp.
AACCCAGACCTTTTTGACAAGCCCTTGTTCTTCTAGCAGCCGAATATTGACGCTGACATTCCCTTTTGAGCTACGTAGTAATTCGCAGATTTCATCAAGCGACAATGGCTGGCGCAATTAATGTGCGTTTAAAGGGTAAGGTTAATGTTGTCAGTGGATAATCTTCTTGTTAAAGCAATTGATGAGCAGCGCTTAGATAAGTTAATTGAAGCGGCGATCTTTTCTGCACAACAGCCAGTATCTGTTGCTGAGCTCAATGGTAAATTATTGGTGTCTTATCAAGTGCAACTTAGTGATATTCGTGCAGCATTGGCAAGAATAAAAGCACATTATCAGGATAGAGGTGTCGAGTTAGTTGAAGTGGCGTCGGGTTATCGTTTTCAAGTTAATCAACAATATATCGACGATATTGAGCAATTTAGCGAAGAAAAAGCGCCGAAATATTCAAGAGCACTTTTGGAAACGTTAGCGTTAATTGCGTATAAGCAACCGATCACTCGCAGTGAGATTGAAGATATTCGCGGGGTAAGCGTGAGTAGTCATATCATGAAAACCTTAATCGAACGTGATTGGATCAAGGTGCTTGGTCAAAAAGAAGTGCCTGGCCGACCGTCAATGTATGGCACAACAGCAACATTTTTAGATTATTTTTCGTTAAAATCATTGTCACAATTACCAGAATTAGTGCCAATCTCAGAATCTGCTATCGTTAATAGTGCTAAGCACGATATAATGGCGGCGCAAACAATTGAAACTCAACCAAGTGAGTCAGAGACTAAGTGATAGCATGTTAACTATTGTGATGTCACTGACGTAAGAGAGTTAAGACCTATGTCTGAAAAGCTACAAAAAGTATTAGCCCGTGCGGGTAAAGGATCTCGTCGAGAAATGGAAACGGTGATCAGTGCCGGACGAGTCAGTGTCGATGGTAAAGTTGCGTATTTAGGTGATCGCGTTGAAGGTAGCGAACAGATTCGCATCGACGGCCATCTAGTGACATTAGCCAATAAAGACGAAGATTTATGTCGTGTGTTAATGTACAACAAGCCTGAAGGTGAGATGTGTACACGTAAAGATCCCGAAGGGCGACCAACGGTCTTTGATCGTTTACCTAAGCTCGATGGTGGACGTTGGATTGCGGTTGGCCGGCTAGATATTAACACCTCAGGGATGTTACTGTTTACCACCGATGGTGAACTAGCAAATCGTTTAATGCACCCATCGCAAAAAGTTGAACGCGAATACGCGGTGCGGGTCTTTGGTGAAGTTGACGAAGCGATGTTACAGCGCTTGCGCGCTGGGGTGAAGTTAGAAGATGGCCCTGCACGTTTTCAAAAAATTACTTATCGTGGTGGTGAAGGCCGTAATCACTGGTTCCATGTGGTCTTGTCAGAAGGTCGTAATCGCGAAGTAAGACGATTATGGGAAAGCCAAGATGTTCAAGTTAGCCGCTTGATCCGCGTACGTTACGGTGACTTAGATTTAAAACGTCAGTTGCCACTTGGCGGTTGGGTTGAGCTCGCATTAGGTGAAGTAAATTATTACCGTAAACTGGTAAATTTATCACCTGAAACTAAGAGTAAAGTCAAAGTCGACGAAAAAATGATGGATAATGCGAAGAGTCGACGAATTCGCCGCAGTGTTAAAAAACATCAACACCGTCATCAGCAGCAATCGACGCGCCGCCGTCGTCAATAATGTTTTTTAGTGGTTCGTCCATTGAAGCGAGTGGATACAAAGAGGATCTGTTGGAAAATCAATATATAAAAGATGATCAAGGCTTGCTTGCTTTGTGTCAGCAATTGGCCAAAGCAAGTGTACTGGCGATAGATACAGAATTTGTGCGAACACGAACGCTTTATCCGAAACTAGGATTATTGCAAGTATGTGACGGTGAGCTGGTTGCACTGATAGACCCATTAAATATCAATGACTTATCTCCTTTTTGGCAGTTATTAACCGATGCCAATATCAAAAAAGTGCTGCATGCCTGCTCAGAAGATTTAGAAGTGTTTTTAACCTCAGGCAATTGTCGTCCAGTAAATTTAATTGATTCACAAGTGATGATGTCATTTTTAGGGCATGGCCTGTCAATTGGCTATGCCGCTATGGTTCATCATTATTTGGCGATAGAGCTTGATAAATCAGACTCAAGAACCGATTGGACTAAGCGACCATTAACCGATAGCCAGTTGGTTTATGCGCGGGCTGACGTAAGTTACTTATATCAAATTTATCCTATGCTCGTTGATGAGTTGTCTCAAACTCCTTGGTTTGAAGCGGCGCAGCAAGAAACCGATATGATGATTGCTAAAAAGTTTTCGCCAATCGATGAAACTCAACTTTATCGTAGTGTGAAAATGAGTTGGCGATTAAATGCTAAGCAGCTCAATAATTTAAAATTTCTAGCTCAATGGCGTTACCAGCAGGCACAAAAACGAGATCTGCCCATAGGTTTTATTGCGAAAGATCACACGCTCATTGCTTTGTCTAAATATGCGCCTCAAAGTGTTAGTGCTATGGCGGCAATAGAAGGCGTTGAGTTGCTTGATATTCGCCATAAAGGTAAAGCAATGCTTGCGGTATTAAAGCAGGCGGAGAAGGTCAGTGCGGAGCAATATCCAGATAAAATTGCGCGCTTAGATGAATATCCGGGTTATAAGCAGACCTATAAAAAAATTAAAAATTTTATTGCT
>JBNKXM010000386.1:0-2695 GCA_050300315.1 Thalassotalea sp.
GCAATAGAGAGTTTTTCAATAATCGTTTAGAAGCATTGCTAAAAGAAGAAGACGTGCAAGGTGCGGTGTATTTCATCCAGTTTAACGATCTTGATGTAGTACAAGCATTATATGGTGAGCAGCAGGCGGCGGCTTTGTTTGATACTATAGTGGCAACGATTCAACATCGCCTTAATCATATTGGTAAGTATTATCTTGCCAGACGAGCAGAGTTTGAATTGGCGATTATTATGCCGGGCATCTTTTTAACCGATGCTGAAAAATTAGCGGATCGATTGCTGAAAAGCTTGTCATCGCTTGCATTACCTGTAGGTATCAATAAAGATGCCTTTGTTCATATTGGCATTAGCTACTTCTCTGATGCCGAAAATTCTTACCAAATTAAATCAGAAGCGGATATGGCATTGCGCTCAGCTCAGTTACAAGGGCCGTCTCAGTGGTTTATGTATGATTTAGGGGAAGTGGAGCATGTCAGCGCCAAAGGCTCGTTGCAGTGGCGAACATTTTTAGAGCGAGCGATCTCTGGTAATACGTTTGTTATTTTTCTTCAACCAGTGATTGCAAAAGATGGTGTCAGCATCATACACCACGAGGTTTTATCCAAAGTTCGTGATAGTGATGGCAGTTTGATCAGTGCCCGAGTATTTTTACCTATGGCGCGAAAATGTGGCTTAACCTCACGCATTGATTTTTTAATTCTAGCGCAAATGTCGCGCTTGCTCGCTTATGACAAGAATCGCAAAGATCACTGCAGTGTCAATTTTTCCATTGAAACATTATTAGCTAAATCGTTTGTTGAACAATTTAGCCAAACGCTGTTAGTACAGCCTTCGTTGACTGACAGATTGATCATTGAAATCAGTGAGTATCAATTAGTGAGTCATTTGCAGGAGTTAAAACCTGTACTTGAAGCACTTGTTAATTTAGGCGTGAAATTATTAGTTGATAAAGTGGGACAATATATTGAAAGCACTCAGTATTTAGCGAGTTGCCCAATAGCGTTTATTAAGTTAGATCCCAGTATCATCTTACATATTGATATTAAGCCTGAGAATCAAATTTTTGTGCAAAGCCTATCAACAATTTGTCAGAAATATCATGTCGATATGTACGCGTTAGGTGTTGAAAATGTACAAGAGTGGCGTACCTTGTTACGCCTTGGCGTTAATGGTGGGCAAGGACATTATTTTACTGAGCCTGTAGCTCAGGTGGCAAAGGCCATTCATCTGATTTAATTCTATTTTGTTCTGCTAGGCCAGCAAGCCCTTGCAAACCTCCGGTGTGCAATAACACGATTCTATGGCCTTTTTCAAAGCGCTGTTTCTCGATTAAATCTAATAATGCCAAGATCATTTTTCCACTGTAGATCGGCTCAAATGGTACTTGGGTGAACGCACTAAACTGTCGTAATTTCTCAAGTGCTTCACTAGAAAATTTGGCGTACCCGCCTTGATGATAGTCAGTTAGAATTTGCCAGTTGTGATAATCTGTCACGCCATCGATTAGCTTAACGACTTCTTCATTTAAATATTCGGCTTGTTTAAGCACGGCAATACCGAGCAACTGATGTTGTCCCTTATCGCCAACAATTAACCCGGATAATGTGCCAGCACTACCAACGGGGGTGAGTAAGGTATCAAATTCAATTTGCTCATTAAGTTCTTGGCAAATTTCAGCAACACCATTAACAGCTAAAGCGTTTGAACCACCTTCAGGGACAATAAAATACTCAGGATATTCGTGTTGTAGCTCAGTTAAATATTGAACATCATGGCGGCGACGATAGGTTTTACGGTCGACAAATACCAATTGCATGCCCCATTGTTTAGCGCATCGTAACGTATAATTTTGCTGATTTTCTATTTCTCCTCGAATAATGCCAACAGATTTAATGTTGTTGACCTTACAAGCGTATGCAAGCGCATGAATATGATTAGAATAACTGCCACCAAAGCTGACGATACCAGTTAATTTCTCTTTTTTAATATGCTCAATATTGTATTTGAGCTTACGCCATTTATTACCCGAAATATAAGGATGCAATAAGTCGTCGCGTTTAATATAAACCGACACTTGGTGCTCGCTAAAAAGAGGATGTGATAGTTGCTCAAGTGCGGAATAGTTTTCCATAAAGCCTATTATAATATTAGCTTAACAAGATAAATGTCTTAAAAAACTTGCGGATATAAACCAATCAGGGATAATGAAATTAAGACAAATGTATTAAATCATAATAATATCGATAAATGGCATTTATTACACGGATTAATCAGTTATTTACTAAACCCGATACTGGCGCAATGCTAGGTGTCGCGTTGCAACAGCAGGCATTGGTTTATTGTTCGGTGGATCAAAACAATCACATGGTTTGTGATACGTTACCTGTAAATGATAGTCAATATCCCAGAGCTTTAGCTAAGTTACATCATTTGCCTAAAGTGCAGGGGCAGTGTCACTTAGTATTATCTGCTAAACAAAATCAGATTGTTCAAATAGACCGACCTCAAGTACCAGATGAAGAAATTAATGCCGCGGTAAAGTGGCAAATTAAAGATTTAGTTAGCATTGCTCCAGAGGATATGGTGGTTGACTATTTTGACGGCCCGAAATTAGCAGGTGGGCTTGAAAAAATTAATGTCGTTTGTGCAAATAAGCACGACTTAATCCAATATGTTGAACAGCTCAATAACGCAAG
>JBNKXM010000387.1:0-2689 GCA_050300315.1 Thalassotalea sp.
GTAAACCAAGTTTATTTGAAATTTCCAGTGATTGTTTTAAGACATCCGTCATATCAACTCCTAGGTACTTGCTACTTGTAGATCTCGATGGCGCGCTTGCACATCTTTGCGTTCTTTTTTGAGATTTTGAGCTAATAATTCAGCAATGTATACAGAACGATGTTTCCCCCCAGTGCAACCTACCGCTATGGTGATATAACTGCGATTGTTGCGTTCTAAATGGGGAAGCCAAGTCATCATAAAACTGTTAATTTGCCAGACGAACTTAGTAACTATCGGTTGGCTGGCAAGAAAATCTTGCACCGGCTTATCGAGTCCGGTAAATGGTTTTAGATCTTTTTCCCAAAACGGGTTAGGAAGAAAGCGGGCGTCAAAGACAAAATCAGCGTCTTTTGGAATGCCGTGTTTATAGCCAAATGATTCAAATACCACCACCATGTTGCCCGTTGTTTTACCTAAGATACGTTCTCTAATTAAGTCGGCGAGTTGATGCGGCGTTAGTTGGCTGGTATTGATATATAAGTTTGCCCGGCTAGAAATAGGTTCGAGCAGTTTCTTTT
The DNA here is from genome assembly GCA_050300315.1 of Thalassotalea sp. Taxonomy (GTDB): domain Bacteria; phylum Pseudomonadota; class Gammaproteobacteria; order Enterobacterales; family Alteromonadaceae; genus JBNKXM01. Next base: position 561 of record JBNKXM010000387.1, read on the forward strand.
CTAAGGATATTGCCTGATCAAGGGCGATATTTTTCTTGATCAACGGATGCAAACGACGCGTTTCACTAAAACGTCTAATTAAGTCACTGTCATCAGCATCGAGATAAACTATGCTTAGCTCAACGGCGCTCGGCAGGTAATCAATAATTTCTGAGACATCACTTGGATCGGCGGGCAGATTCCTAACGTCTAAACTAACCGCAACGGTTTCATAATCGTTAATTACCGTATGAGTGAGAGCAGGTAACAGGTTAACCGGAATATTATCAACGCAATAATAGCCTAAGTCTTCCAATACGCGCAGCGCGACACTTTTTCCTGAGCCTGAACGACCACTAACGATAGTGAGTTTCATCTGCGATAATATCCTTGTTATTTTGTTCGTTGAAAATGCTAGTTTGCGTGTTTGATTAACTCAAATAATTCAGCGCTATTTTGACATTTGCGCACTTGTTTGCACATTTGTTTATCACTAAATATTTGCGCTATGCTCTGCAAGGTGGAAAGGTGTTGTTGGCATTGCTTTTCGGGGACAAATAATGCGATAAAAATATCGACAGGGCGATTATCTATGGCGTCAAAAGGGATGGGGGATTCAGATGTTGCAACTATGGCAATAACATGGTCTCCATCGGTTAAGCGTCCATGAGGAATAGCTATACCATTTCCGATGCCAGTGGACCCCACTTTTTCTCTTGCTAATAGGCTCTCGAGCATATTATAAGTGGTGTAGTCTTCAGAAAATTCAGCGGCTTTTTCTGATAAAATTTCTAACATTCTTTTTTTACTGGTCGCAGGAACTGCACAAAGTGTGCAATCCTGCGTGATGATATCGGATAAATTCATAATTTAGTGTCAATGGACATCAATAAGGGTTAGCGTTGATTGATCTTACCTTTGTATTTCAATACTTGTTTATCAAGCTTAGCAACCAATAAATCGATAGAAACATACATATCAGCATTTTCTGCTTTCGCGTGTATTTCATTGCCATTTAAATGAACGGTTGCTTCTGCTATTTGATTTAGCTTTTCGACAGTTAGCACGACATGAACATTATTAATGTGGTCAAAATGTCGTTCTAGCTTTGCAAACTTGCTATGAACAGATTCGCGTAATGCGTCGGTAATTTCTACGTGGTGACCGGCAAGATTAATTTGCATAAGCTGATATCCTCATGGTTAGGTTACAATAAACTTTTTCGTTGGTTAGATGGTGGGATCGATAATGATTCCCGATATTTGGCGATAGTGCGTCGTGCGACGTTGATGCCTTGATCAGCAAGTAGTTCTGCCATTTTGCTATCGCTCAATGGTTTTGCTGGAATTTCTGCAGCGACGAGCTTTTTAATCAGTGCTCGAATTGCAGTCGAAGAACATTCACCACCATTCTCGGTGCTGACATGACTAGAAAAGAAATATTTCAATTCAAAAATGCCACGCGGTGTATGCATGTATTTTTGTGTGGTTACGCGAGAAATCGTCGATTCGTGCATATCTACCGCTTCGGCAACATCATTAAGCACCATAGGACGCATGGCTTCGGGGCCATGTTCAAAAAAGCCTTGTTGGCGCTGTACGATACAGTTAGACACTTTTAACAGCGTTTCATTACGACTTTCTAAACTTTTAATAAACCATTTAGCTTCTTGTAAATTTGAACGAATAAATTGGCTATCGCTTGACGATTTCATTGAGCGTGCCATAGAAGCATATTGTTGGTTAACCGATAAACGCGGCGCGGTATCTGGATTTAATTCTACGACCCATCGGCCATTTTTCTTTTCAACAGAAACGTCGGGGATAACATATTGATCATCGTTTTTAATGACGCTGTCACCTGGGCGAGGGTCAAGTGATTGGATCAGTTTGATCACTTCTCGTAATTGATCTTCTTTGAGCCGAGTTTTACGCATGATTTGGCGATAATCTCGGTTGCCTAATAAATCAATGTATTCTTTAATGACGAGTTTGCTTTCATTTAGCCAAGGTGTCGCTTTATCAAATTGATTGAGTTGAATCAGTAAACATTCTTGAATGGAACGAGCACCAACACCAACAGGGTCGAACATATTGATTTTGAGAAAATTGAGAAGTTTTTCAAGGTGAGTTGAAGGATACTAAATGACA
>JBNKXM010000388.1:0-2686 GCA_050300315.1 Thalassotalea sp.
ATTTGTGTAAACAAAGAAATGTTGAGCAAGCGGTCGCGTTAATGAAACAGCATATTTTAGGTTCTCGCGACGAAATTAAAGCGTTTTTGACCGAGCGGGAATCAGCCGCTAAATAATCGATTATCTCCCTGAGGCTACTCTATCGCCCAGCTTAAGGTAAAGTTGCGTTTTGTTTTACGCAACTTTAAATATCGTTAAATTTAATTAAAGTTTATAAAAATCAGTTAGATAAATGTTTTTCTTTGTGATGATAAAATAAGCATTTATTGACATTTCTCACAGCTATCTATAGTATTTGCGCCGCTTTTATCAATTGATAATTTTCAATAGCTTTCTTCTATGATTAAGAGGTCACATGGATTTCTTAATTTCTAGCATATCGTTCAGTTCTTGAGCGGTATTTTGCTTAAATCAATAACGTGAGATCATAATGTTTGAGTTACAAGCCAGTAAAAATGGCAATTTGAAAAATGATGTATTGTCTGGCTTAACCGTCGCACTAGCACTTGTGCCAGAAGCCGTCGCATTTGCATTTGTTGCAGGTGTTGAGCCTTTGGTTGGTTTATATGCCGCATTTATGGTTGGTTTGATCACGTCCATTTTTGGTGGTCGTCCGGGGATGATCTCTGGTGCAACAGGTGCAATGGCTGTTGTTATGGTGAGTTTGGTGAGTTTACATGGTGTGCAGTACTTGTTTGCCTGTGTGGTGCTGACCGGTTTACTGCAAATTCTTGCCGGTGTATTTCGACTCGGTAAGTTTATCCGTTTAGTACCTCATCCTGTGATGCTTGGCTTTGTTAATGGTTTAGCCATAGTGATTTTTCTCGCCCAACTTGGACAGTTTAAGGTGAAAAATGCCGTTGGCGAAATCACTTGGATGCAAGGCGAGCAACTTTATACCATGTTAGGCCTCATTGCTTTGACCATGGCGATTATTCATTTGTTGCCTAAGTTAACTAAAGCCGTACCTTCTTCTTTGGTGGCGATTGTTGTGATCACCGTTTTAGTACAAAGCTTAGGATTGGAAGCGCGTACTGTGGTTGATTTTGTTCGCGATATGACCAATGATCCTGCCGCTTCAATTGCTGGTAACTTGCCGCAATTTGCTATTCCTGATGTGCCATGGAACTTAGAAACACTGAAAATCATTTTTCCGTTTGCCTTGATCTTAGCAGCGGTTGGCTTAATTGAGTCATTACTAACGTTAACCTTGATTGATGAATTAACCGGTACGCGTGGTCGCGGTAATAAAGAATGTATTGCCCAAGGCGCATCAAATACGGTAAATGGTTTTTTCGGTGGTATGGGCGGCTGTGCCATGATTGGTCAGTCAATGATTAATGTTAACTCAGGTGGTCGAGGCCGCGCATCGGGTATTACCGCGGCATTGGCATTGCTTGGCTTTATTTTATTTGCGTCGGGATTGATTGAAATGATCCCATTGGCGGCGTTAGTCGGTGTGATGTTTATCGTGGTTATCGGTACGTTTGAGTGGTCGAGTTTACGTATACTCGGTAAAGTGCCCAAAGCTGACGCTTTTGTCATTGTGCTGGTATCAGGTGTCACTGTGGCAACTGACTTGGCGATTGCCGTTGTTGTTGGCGTGATAGTGTCAGCGCTAGTGTTTGCATGGCAGCATGCTAAGCATGTTTTGGTGAAGCGTTATCTTAACGAGCAGGGCTCAACTGTGTATGAAGTTCATGGCCCATTGTTTTTTGGCTCAGTGTCGACATTTTTAGAACAATTTACTATGGATGAAGATAGTGATGATGTTATTGTTGAGTTTAAATATTCACGCGTTGCTGATCATTCTGCAATCGAAGCGATAGATACCTTGGCTGAACGTTATCTTAGTCGCGGAAAAACTATGCATTTGCGTCATCTAAATACTGAATGTAAACAGTTATTGACCAAAGCAGGCAGTTTAGTCGAAATTAATCTGATCGAAGATCCTGATTATCATATAGCGACAGATAAATTAGCGTAAACAAATACCAGCCTATAGGTTATAGTTAACCTATAGGCTTTTTATTTTGGCCGAAGGTTAATTATGCAATTAGAGTTTTTTGATGTTCCTAGTCCTTGTATTGGCGTTTGCCAGTCAGATGAAAAAGGCTATTGTAAAGGTTGTTTTAGGACTCGTGAAGAACGTCAAAATTGGATTCATTTAGTTTCTGATGACAAGCAGAAAGTGATCAAACGCTGTTTGCAACGGAAAAAACGTAAAGAAAATAAAGTAAAACCTAAAGTTATTGAACAAGTGTTAGAAGTTCAGCAACCGTCGTTATTAGATCCCCAAGATTCCGTGTGTAGCAATGGTTTGTCTGACACAGATTTTGGTGATTTTGAATTATAGCCGAGCTACTAACTTTCCTTTCAATTAGAACTGCTTAATAAATTTATACTATGCTTATTATTATGCTAGCTAGTTGTTAAGTGTTCCATTTTGACCGATAAGCCATTATTAGATGAAATAGCGTCGCTAAAGCGGCAACTGTTCGATTTACAATATGCTGAAAAGCTTCATCATGCGCTATTTAAAATTGCCTCGATTTCCCACGAAGAGCTAGAGCTCAGTGCCTTGTATCGTAAAGTACATGAAATAGTTAATCAGTTTATCAACGCAAATAACTTCTTCATTGGTATTTTAAATGAAGATGAGCAGTGTTTAACCTTACCGTATTTT
>JBNKXM010000389.1:0-2684 GCA_050300315.1 Thalassotalea sp.
GCCACCACCTACTAAGTTGGCTATTTTGAGTAATTTACATAATTCAATTGGTTGCGAGTCAAGCTCTACGCTAATAATGTTCAAGGAAACAGCCTTCTAGTTGTTGATGTTGTCATTTTATCTTGTTGCTCTAAGCCAAGGCAATAGCTGCCTAATTTTATCTCATAGCAACAAAGCTGTTACAAAAATATTGTTGCTTATATTAGCTTTATCAGTAAAATGCGCGCCAGCTAGAAACGGCAAGGTACTTGAAAGGGTATTACGCAAAACAACCGGTCTAAGAGCGTTTAGCTTATGACAGCGGGGTTACCTCAGCAAAACAGTTTTGTTTGGGTCAAATTGTGTCTGTGTACAACCGTTTCTTTTAATTTTAACTTTTGTGTTATTTAAAAGGGTTTTACATGAAAAACATCATTACTGTAATTGCTATCGCTACGTTATCAATCTCATTTGCTCCTAAAAGCCAAGCGGCAGATGTTGCTCAAAGCTTGTGTGAATATGTCAATGTCGACAACAAGTCGAAACTTCGTTCATATTTAAAATCTAATAAACTTAAAATTCGTAACGTGTTTGATGGTATTACTTGTAACGGTAAAAACTTGTTAGAGTTTGCTGCAACTAAAAATGCAACTGAAACAGGTTCGATGATCATTGGTAAATTATCGAAAAAAGTTATTGAAGATAACTTAGCCGCATTAACATCATCTAACTTAGCTGATATCGCTAAGCAACGTCTTAACGGCTAATAACGAAATACTGAATAGCTAAAAAAGGCGAGTACTGCATAAGTACTCGCCTTTTTTGATCGCGGCGCTCATGTGCGCTCGATATAAATTAGTCACGATACAAGCCAATGACATTTTCTATTGTCATAATGCCAAACATCACTTTTCTTATGAACGACTCTGAACTGCCAACTAAATTAAAGTTAGGGTGTTGTGACCATACTTTTTTCAGTTTTTCATCCAATATTACCGCCGCTTGTTCTGATTCCGTGCGGATCGGGTTATTACTTCTGATACTCTCTCCTGACTTGGCTGCCGTTTCAAAAAATATCACTGCGTCATAACGCGCAAGCTCAGCTTCCATTGTAGTGTGCATTTGTTGAAAAAAATCATTAGGATCATCTGGCCAATAAGCAAGGCCATCTAATGAGCCACGGTCACATAAAATAAGCGATTCCGGATGAGCCGCACGTTGAATATCTTCTAAGTGTTTTTGCAAATTAAATATTGCAATTTGCTGAGCTTTTAACACCTTAGGATCGGTTGAACGATGAATGCCACCGCTAAATATCATGGTTGCGGCTTCAGGAACCGAGGCGATTTTGCCACAAAATTCGCGTCTAATTAAATCAAGTGCGGTCGTTTTACCGCCACCAGGACCACCAGTAAGGACAATTCGTTTCTTAATATTTGTGACATTCATAAATTAGAGACCCGTTTGCTCTGCAACTGACGAGTAATAGTTGTTCACTATTGCTTGGTAAATGTATCAAAAGTTTGCAAAATTCTAGATTAATTCGTTTACCAGTAAAATACTACCATTGGTCGCAATTACATGTTGTTATTAAAGTAATACGACTATGTTAACAGAAATTAGGAGGAAAGATGATGACGAAAAAATCAATAATATTAATCTGTTTATTATCATTTGCTGGCATTACATTTGCTGAGCAGCCGCAATTTGTTAATGGCGAACGCTCCGCTGCTGACATTGCGCGAGATAAACAAAGTAAAGGGCAAGATATCGTTGCCTTAACTAAAGTAAGCACAGGAATGACAGTGTTAGATTTACTTGGTGGTGGTGGCTATTACAGTGAAATACTTGCCGATAAAGTAGGTAAAACAGGCAAGGTTTATTTACATAACAATAAAGCCTACATGCCTTACATAGAAAAAGAGTTAGTTGCTCGTTTAAAAGATAATCGTCTTGCAAATGTTGTGCGATACGATAGAGAAACCGATGCGCTAGCGTTAAAACCACAGCAATTTGATGCGGTGTTTTTTGTGCTTGGCTACCATGATATGTACTACAAAGATGAAGGCTGGTCGATAGATAAAGAGGACTTTCTTAAGCAAGTGCTGTCGTCAATTAAACACGGCGGCCAATTGGTGATAGTTGATCACTCCGCTACAGCAGGTAGTAAAACACAGCATGCTCAGCAGTTACATCGCATTGACGAGCAGTATGTCATAGATGAGCTAACCGCACATGGGTTAACACTGCTTAAGAAAAGTGATTTACTAAGAAATGCCAATGATGACCGAATGATTTCACCATTTAAGCCGGAAATGCGCCGTAAAACCGATCGTTTTGTTTTAGTATTTGAAAAAGCGTGATCAAAGTACTTCACCCAATAACAGCTCAGTTGTTGGGTGAGTAATTCCTCGTCATTTATTTAACCCTTCGTGCTTGTTGTTTCTAATAAGCTCAGCCTTGCATGACCGCAAATAAAATATTAAGTTAATATAATTCAACAACCTGCCAATAATTTGTCGATAACCATTGATAAGGATATTGCATGAGACACGCTGAACCAACAGGCATAAATCGTAAAAAAATAGTGGTATTAACTGGTGCCGGTATCAGCCAAGAAAGCGGTATTAAAACATTTCGTGACGATAATGGTTTATGGGAAGGTCACGACGTGATGCAGGTAGCTAGCCCCCAAGGTTGGCAGG
>JBNKXM010000390.1:0-2675 GCA_050300315.1 Thalassotalea sp.
CGTGCGCACATCAGATCAGCAGAGCAGACGACTTTACCATCGACTTTCGCTTCACCATAAAATTTCCACATGCCTCGACGTTCTTTGATAAACTCAACATGTAAATGCATAGTGTCGCCTGGTACCACAGGATGTTTAAATTTAGCGTTGTCAATTGACGCGAATAAATACATTTCGTCGCTATCACGACCTTCCGCTGTTTTAAAACCAAGCAGTCCAGTTGCCTGGGCTAAACTTTCTAAAATAAGTACACCTGGAAAAATAGCGAGCTCAGGAAAATGTCCAGTAAACACGGGCTCATTAAACGTGACATTTTTTATCGCGTGTAACCATTTACCTTTTTCATAATCCAAGACACGATCAACAAGTAACATCGGATAACGATGAGGGATTAATTGTTGAATTTCTTGTATATCAATAACATTATTGTTCGATTCCAAACCACTGTCCTTTTTTATTATTGAATATAGCTATCGCTAGCTAAGTGCGTTAGTTTTTAATGCTAAAAGTTCTTGCTCTAATGCTTTAATTTTTTTATTTGTGGATTCTAATTTTCTGATCCGCGCATTAGTTTTTTGCCATTCTTTATTCGCTTGTGCGGGTATACCTGATGAATAAACACCACTTTCTGTCACACTTTTTGTCACCATTGCAAAGCCGGTAAAGACGCAATTATCAGCAATACTGATATGGCCATTGACGCCAACTAAGCCAGCAAATGAACAGTTTTTACCTACAACTGTGCTGCCCGCGATAACACTACATGCCGCCATTGCGGTATTTTCACCGATCACGACATTATGAGCAATTTGAATTTGGTTATCTAAAATAACACCGTCTTTAATCACGGTATCTTCTAATGCACCTCGATCAATAGTTGTGCTAGCGCCAATTTCAACACGATCGCCAATAATAACCGAACCTAACTGTGGAATTTTCATCCATTGCCCGGCATGATTAGCGTACCCAAAGCCATCAGAACCAATCACGGTATTGGCTTGAATCAAGCAATCGCGACCAATTTTTACTCTATGGTAAACGCTCACATTAGCCCACAAAGCTGTGTTATCACCTATGGTGACATGCTTGCCAATAAAACAACCGGCACCAATAGAAACATTGTCACCTAAGGTAACGCCTTGCTCGATAACCGCATTAGCACCTATGGTGACATTTTTACCAATAACAGCAGATTCATCGATAACGGCTGAGCTATGAATGGTGTCTGAAGTTCGCGGTGTTGAATCAAGTAACTGAGCAACTAAAGCATATCCCATATAGGGATTATCCATCACTAATGCATTGGTTGGGCAATCAGCTAAACAATCAGCAGAAAGGATCACCGCACCTGCGCGAGTTTCACTTAACTGCTGACGATATTTGGCATTTGATAAAAACGCAATTTGTCCGCTAGTTGCATTGTGTAATGTCGCTAAACTGTCAACTGAGCATGTTTCATCCCCTTCGACTTTAGCACCTATTTTTTCAGCAATTTCTAAAAGTGTATAACTCATTAATGATTTACTTAGCAAGAAAAGAACAATAGTTAACCTATCAACAGTCTAGGCTATGAACTTTGTAAACAAAAATAAAAAGACACGTTAATGATTATATAAAACGTATCTTCAACTAGGGCGTGTTAATTTTCTACAATCAACACGCCCTAATAATATTTTACCTTGTTTCGATGATTTATTGGAAATAAATCACAAGGGGATTATTTCAATTTGCTGACTTGCTCAACAACTTTGTCAGTAATGCTTGCATCAGGCTTAGAAAATACGACCGCTTTTTGCTCAATGACTAAGTCATATTTTTCTTTTGCCGCAATACCATCGATTGCTTGACGAACTAAGGCAACAATTTTATTGGTTTCTTCGTTTTGACGAGCACCAGCTTGTTGTTGTAACGCTTTACCTTTAGTTTGATAGTCTTGATAAAATCCAGCAATTTTTTTATCTAATTCTTCAATTTCTTTTTTGCTCATCAACGATGAATCACGCGTTTTCTTTTCTTGATAATATTTAATATCTTTTTCAAGTTGCGCTAATTCTGCCTTTGCGTCTTTAAATTCCGCTTCTAAGCTTTGCATAACAGCTGCAGTTTGTGGAATTTTACCCATAACTTCTTGGAAGTTAACTACCGCGATTTTCTGATCGGCAGCCATAGCAGCGCTTGATAATAATGCACCTGAGGCAACAGTTGCTAATGCAATTGACTTAAATAACTTTTTCAATTTCTTCTCCTAACTTGTAGATATTCTTTTCGTTATTGTATTTATATTGGGATTGGTTTACCAATTAAAAGGTTTGACCAATATTAAAGCTGAAGAACTTAGTATCATCGCCTTCTTCATCTTTTATCGTTCTTGCAAAACTAAATATCATAGGCCCCATAGGTGATAACCATTGTAACGATAAACCACCAGAAACTCGATATCGTCCGATATCAGAATAATCATCAACTTTAGCGAATTCTTTTGGCGCTAAATCTTGATAATCACTCATGCTAAACTCAGTATCCCACACGTTACCTGCATCAACAAATAAGCTGGTACGAACACTATTACTAAAGCCTTCATCTAAGAATGGCGTCGGTACAATTAACTCTATCCCTGCTAAGGCAATTGCATTACCACCAACTGAGCGTCGAGATGCAGTCACCACATCATGATC
>JBNKXM010000391.1:0-2660 GCA_050300315.1 Thalassotalea sp.
TCATCGTGACGCTGATGATTTAATACTGAATGGGATTTAAAATATGCCTCGCGTTCCATACCAAGCTTTTCCATGACTTTCCAGCTGGCAGTATTAGCTGCGCTACAATGAGCTTCAATTTTTGCTACCTTGAGCTGATTAAATAAGAAATCGATTAAGGCATTTGCGGCTTCTGTCATGTAGCCTTTGCCTTGATGCTCTTGTACTAATAAATAGCCGATTTCAGTGCGCTCTGCCTCGATATCAACGAGACGAAAGCCAACGCTGCCAATAAATGCTTGGTTTTCTTTATCGATTATTTTAAAGGTCAACCAATGCTGTTGATCTTCATCCCATGGGCGAATACGAGTGTTGAACTTAGCTCTGAGCGCTTCATCTGGCAAAATTGGGCCAATGTATTTCATTAACTGTTCATCTGTTTGCAAGCGCTCAAATAAGGGGAAGTCTTGCTCCTGCATTAATGAGATAGTGAGTCGTTCACTTGCGAATGACATTTTGGTTGTTAAAAGATTAACTTGCATTATTGTCCTTGAAAATCTTGATCTTATAAGCATATATTAACCTGTTAATACTAAAATTGGATAGGCTATTATGAGTAAAACAATCGTTATTACTGGCGCAAATCGTGGTATCGGCTTAGCGTTAGCTAAGGTGTTTAGCGAACAAGGACATCAGGTTATTGGTCTGTGTCGTCAATCATCCCCTGAGCTAGAGGACGTAAGCGCTAAGGTGGTTACTGGTGTTGATGTAGCGAGTGATGAAGGTATTGAGACCATGGTTGCCGAGCTAAAAGATACGCCAATTGATATTTTAGTGTGTAATGCAGGAATATTGCGTGATGAGCAATTAGGAAAACTCAACTTAGCGACGATTAGAGCTCAGTTTGAAGTGAACGCGTTAGCGCCGTTAAGAGTGGTTGATTGCTTATTATCAAACTTATCTTCAGGCAGTAAAATTGCAATGATCACTTCAAGAATGGGCTCAATTGCGGACAATGACTCAGGTGGCCGTTATGGGTATCGTATGTCTAAAGCAGCATTAAATGCCGCGGCAATGTCACTGGCCAAAGACTTAGCAAGTAAAAATATCGCCGTTGGTATTTATCACCCAGGTTATGTGCAAACCGATATGGTCAATTATGGCGGCGATATTTCCTCGGATGAAGCCGCCAGCAGAATTGCTGGGCTCATCGCACAATTGTCAATCAGCGATAGCGGTGTGTTCAAACATTCCAACGGGCAAGTATTACCTTGGTAGATAAAGCTGATAGCCAAGCGTACAATGCGAGCCATATGCGTATCTGGCAAACTGTGCAAAAAATACCTGCTGGTAGAGTGGCAACATATGGGCAAATAGCTGATTTAGCTGGTTTACCTGGGCGGGCAAGGCTAGTTGGTAAAGCATTAGGTAAAGTGCCAGACGGTGGTTGGCAGGGCGCAGTGGTTCCTTGGTATCGGGTGATTAATTCACAAGGAAAAATATCACTGCCTTTAGCAAGTGAAGGTTTTGAGCAACAAAAGCGGCTGTTACAAGATGAGCAAGTGGTTGTCATTGGCGCGAAGATCAAGTTGTCAGAGTTTCTCTGGCAACCTGATCTTGTTGAGCTATTGTTTGAGCTCGAATATTAAACATAGCTTAAAGTGACGATGTTCTGCCGCCATCAACAGGAAGGTTAATACCGGTAATATAACCCGCAGCTGGCGACGCTAAAAATGCAGCGGCAGCGGCAAACTCTTCAGGCTCAGCAAAGCGGCGCAGAGGTATGGTACTTTTTTCATTTGCTGTTGCTTGCTCGATAGAAATATTTTGCTTTTTCGCTTTACCCGCAATGATGGCATCTAATCTGGCAGTTGCTGTTGCGCCAGGCAAAACGTTATTAACAGTAATGCCAAATTCCCCTAATTCATTGGCTAAGGTTTTTGCCCAACTGGCAACCGCACCTCGAATAGTGTTAGAGACACCTAAATTGGGTAACGGTTGCTTAACTGAGGTAGAAATCACGTTAATGATCCGACCGTAACCTTGTTGCTTCATATAAGGAATAAGTGCTTGCACTAAGTGATGATTAGAAATCAAATGTAAATTAAACGCTTCGATAAACGCAGATGCGTCGGCACTATTGGCTGGGCCTGGTGCAGGTCCGCCAGTATTATTAATTAAAATCTCAAAATGTTGGCCTTTAGCAATGGCATCGTTAATTACCGTTTTTACTTGCTCGGGTTGGCTAAAGTCGGTGACTAACACACTATGTTGTTGATTTTTACTGGTGTCTAATTGACTAAGAACGCCTGTTAACGCGGCATGGTTTCGAGAAAAAAGTGTTACGTTGGCACCAAGTGCGGCTAATTCTATTGCACAGGCCTTGCCGATACCTTGACTACTACCACATACCAGTGCGTTTTTTGAGGTTAAATCTAAATTCATGAGCTTATTTTATGTTATTGATTGATTTAGCTAGTTTGGATTTAATCACATTCATTGAGCTAATGTCAGTAGTCGAAGAGATTTTATTCAATAATTTAATTTTGACAGGTGTCAGATTTGGTTGCTAAGCTAGCATTATTTATTTCATCGTGGTTTTTATTATGTCATTTGATGGTGTGTCGATTTCTGGTCAAGGACCCAATGTGGTTTTCTTGCATAGCTCGTTAAGTAGTCGT
>JBNKXM010000392.1:0-2651 GCA_050300315.1 Thalassotalea sp.
GGTAAACTCGGCGCTGATATTTTGCGTTTATGGGTTGCGTCGGTAAATTATACTCAAGAAATCACGGTTTCTGATGAGATCTTTAATCGACAAGCCGATGCATATCGCCGTATTCGTAACACTTCGCGCTTTTTGTTAGCTAACATAAACGGCTTTGAACCAGCACAACATTCGGTTGATGTTGCCGATATGGTTGAACTTGATCGTTGGGTGTTAGGACGTGCTGCTCAGTTACAAGAAGAAATTGTTCAAGCGTATGACAAGTATGAATTTCATAATGTTGTTCACAAACTGATGAATTTTTGTACCACCGAGCTTGGCGGTTTTTACTTAGATATTATTAAAGACCGTCAATATACCGCTAAAGATAACAGTATAGCTCGTCGTTCATGTCAAACCGCCATGTACTTAATCGCTGAAGCCATGACGCGTTGGATGGCGCCTATTTTGTCTTTTACTGCTCAGGAAATTTGGCAAGCATTACCTGCAGTAGCAGGGCATGAGCGTGGTGAATTTGTGTTTACTGATGTGTGGTTTGATGGCTTGGTTAAGTTGACAGATGACAGTCAATTTAACAATGAGTTTTGGAACGACATTTTACAAGTACGTACTGAAGTTAACAAAGCACTAGAAAACGCCCGCAAGGAAAAAGTGGTGGGTAAGGCGCTAGAAGCAAGTGTTACTTTATATGCGACACCTGAATTGGCAGACAAACTTAATCGTTTGGCAAGTGAATTAAGGTTTGTTCTGATCACCTCTGAAGCGAGCGTTGAACAAGTTACTCAGGCGCCTAGTAATGCTCAAGAAACCGAAATTTCAGGCTTATGGTTATCGGTGGCGGCATCTACTGGTGAGAAATGTGAACGCTGTTGGCATCACACTCAAGATGTTGGTCACCATGAAACACATCCGTCGCTATGTGGGCGCTGTGTCACCAATGTTGATGGTGATGGTGAATTAAGACAATTTGCATAAGGCGTGTTGGTTGTTCATTTAAACCATCATTATTGTTAAAGATGAATGCTCAGAAACCTAAAATTGGTGTGCTGGGCATTTTGTTTTTATAAAACTCAGAGAAGATACATGAGTCAATTACATCAAAAATCTGCTTTATCTTGGTTATGGGTCACTATGCTATTTTTAGTGGTCGATCAATTAACCAAGCAATATGTTGTCAGTTCGATGGAGCTGCATCAATCAATCAATGTGTTACCTTTTTTTAATATTACTTATGCGCAAAATCCTGGTGCTGCATTTAGTTTTTTAGCTGATCAGCCTGGCTGGCAGCGTTGGTTTTTCACCGTAATAGCCGTTATTGCCAGTACAATATTTTTTATTTGGCTAAAAAAAACGCCTGCTAAACAGAGATTATTGGCGATTGCGTTAGCCTGTATGTTAAGTGGCGCATTAGGTAACTTAGTTGATCGGGTGATCTATGGTTATGTCATTGACTTTCTTGATTTCTATCTAGGTCAATATCACTGGCCAACATTTAATATCGCTGATTCTATTATTTTTATTGGTGCTAGCTTAATGATCATTGACTCATTCAAGTCGCAACAGTCAGATCCCGTTTCTAACGAATTAGAAGAGAAGTAGTTATGTCTAAGGTTATCGAAAGTCATTCACAGATCATTGTTCATATTACCATGAAACTTGCAGACGGCTCGGCCGCAGACAGTACTAAAGTGAACAATAAGCCAGCAAAAATTATTATGGGTGATGAAAGTATTTCACCAGCATTTGAACAGCAGCTTATTGGCTTAACCATCGGTGATAGTAAAGAATTTACCTTACAAGCCAAAGATGCATTTGGTGAGCCTAATCCCGATAACATTCATTATGTTGATGCCAGCAAATTTTCAGCGGATGCACCGGCTAAAGTGGGAAATATTATTACCTTTACACAGCCTGGCGGCGTAGAATTACCTGGTATGATAACCGATGTTTCAGGTAGCTCGGTAACCGTTGATTTTAATCATCCACTAGCTGGACAAGCAGTAACTTTTGCTATTGACGTGATAGACATATTGTAAGGTGTGCCAATGAATATTATTTTAGCGAACCCAAGAGGTTTTTGTGCTGGTGTTGACCGTGCGATTAGTATTGTTGATCGCGCGTTAGATATTTTTGAAGCTCCTATCTATGTTCGTCATGAAGTGGTTCATAACAAATTTGTCGTTAATGGTTTAAAACAACGCGGCGCTGTGTTTGTTGATGAGCTTAATGAAGTGCCTGACGATAGTACGGTCATCTTTAGCGCTCATGGTGTATCAAAAGCAGTGCGCAATGAAGCGAAAAATCGTGGACTCAAAGTGTTTGACGCCACCTGTCCACTGGTAACTAAAGTGCATATGGAAGTTTCCAGAGCTAGTCGTAAAAGCATTGAATGTATATTGATTGGCCATGCAGGTCATCCTGAAGTTGAAGGTACTATGGGGCAGTATGAAAGTAGTGCAGGTGGTATTTACTTGGTTGAATCGGCAGAAGATGTGGTTAAGCTTACCGTGAAAAATCCTGAGAAACTTTATTACTGCAGTCAAACAACCTTGTCAGTTGATGATACCAGTGATGTTATTGATGCCTTGCGGGAAAAATTTCCTGCTATTGAAGGGCCAAGAAAAGACGATATTTGTTATGCGACGCAAAAC
>JBNKXM010000393.1:0-2645 GCA_050300315.1 Thalassotalea sp.
GAAAAAGGGGAAGTGTTAATCAAGCTTGATGATCGTGACTTAAAAGCCGAAGTGAAAATAGCTCAGGCGAACTTATTTAATGCTAAGCAAGGATTAAGTGAAGAACAAGCGCGCGTTGAACAAGCCAAGTTAGATTGGCAACGGTTGGGCAATAGTGATGTGCCTCCTGATCTTGTGTTAAGAAAACCCCAATTAATGGCGGCACAGGCAAAACTCTATTCAGCACAAGCAAGTTTAGAAAAAGCAAAACTTGCGGTAGAACGTAGTCAAATTAAAGCGCCGTATACCGGACGAATTTTAACGAAGTTAGTCGATGTTGGGCAGGTGATATCACCAAGTACTCGTTTAGCAGAAATTTACGCAGTTGATTATGTCGAAATACGTCTGCCGCTGAAAAATAAAGACTTACCTTATATGGATTTTCCTGAAAGTAGTCGACTAACAGCAATTGATTCTGCCCATCAACCTGAGGTCACCATCTATTCAAATCTCGTTAAGCAGCAAACGTGGCAAGGCAAAGTAGTGCGTACCGAAGGAGCATTTGATAAAAATTCTCAGCAATTGTTTGTCGTTGCACAAATCAATGATCCTTATGGCGAAAGTACTGAACGAGGATTACCACTTAAAATTGGTCAATACGTCAGTGCAAAAATTACTGGCCGTATAGCTTCCCAAGTGCTTACTGTGCCAAATAAAGCGATTTATCAAGGCAGTTATGTTTATGTGGTGGAAAATGGCTTATTAAAACGTATTAACATAAATATTGCGTGGCAAAATCAGGACATTGCCATAGTAGACTCAGGGGTTGAACAAGGACAAATGTTAGTGATAACGCCGCTTGGGCAAGTAACCTCAGGTACACCGGTCAATATCAAGAGTGTTGATGGTCAGGCTGTTAATAAGCCAAACAATGGTGGAGCTGAGCGCAAAAATCATCTGGGTAAGCGCCAAGGTAAAGCTCAAAAGCCGTTAGCTGATGCAAAAACTGTCGCTGAAAAAGGTGAACACTAATGATTGCTTGGTTTGCTCGAAATCATGTTGCCGCCAATTTATTAATGATCACCATTTTATTGGCTGGATTTTTTTCATTGAAAGGGAATATTCCACTTGAGGTGTTTCCTTCATTTGAGTCAGATATTGTCAACGTTAGGGTTAGTTTACGAGGTGCAACACCCGAAGATACTGAACAAGGTGTGGCAATCCGCATCGAAGAAGCGGTACAAGACTTACAAGGTGTTAAGAAAATATCAAGCACTTCGGTCGAAGGCTCAGCAAGCGTCAACATAGAAACCGATGAAGGTTATGATGTGCGTGATTTGTTGTCTGATGTAAAAAGTCGAGTCGATGCCATTAATACCTTTCCTGCCGATGCAGAAAAGCCAATTATCGCAATAAGACAGCGACAAAGAGATGTTATTTCGGTAACGGTTGCATCAATTTATAGCGAAAAAGAGATCAGAGAATTTGCAGAACAAGTTAGAGATGATTTACTGGTGTTGCCGCAGATCTCACAGGTATCGCTTGATGCGGTGCGAAACTATGAAATTAATATTGAAGTCAGCCAAGATAAACTTAAGCAATATCAATTAACCTTGTCTGACATTGCGAGTGCGATTAAAGCAAGTTCGGTTGATTTATCTGCCGGAAATATCAGAACCGAAGGTGGTGACGTGTTAGTTCGCAGCAAAGGGCAAGCATATCGACGTGATGAGTTTGAAAACATCGTGATAAAAACGCAGGTCGACGGCACTATGTTGCGTTTAGTCGATATTGCAGATGTTAATGATGGCTTTGAAGAACGTCCGTTACGCGCAAGGTTTAACGGTAAAAAAGGTGCACTAATTGAGGTCTATCGTATCGGTAATCAAAATGCGATTGAAGTGGCAGATGCAGTAAAAAAATACATTAATGAGCGCCAAGATAGTTTACCTAAGGGCTTTGAGTTGAGTTACTGGGATGATGACTCTGAGCTTGTTAAAAGCCGATTAAACACCTTAATTTCAAATGCGTTGCAAGGCGGTTTTTTAGTCTTGCTTTTGTTGACGCTATTTTTACGGCCATCGATCGCATTTTGGGTATTTATCGGAATTCCTATAAGCTTTATGGGAGCGTTTATTGTGATGCCCTTGTTTGGTGTGTCAATTAATATCATGAGTTTATTCGGTTTTATCTTAGTGCTTGGTATTGTTGTTGATGATGCCATTGTTACGGGGGAAAATATCTATCGCCATAGTCAAACCGCGACTTCGGGATTAGACGCTGCGATCAAAGGCACGCAAGAAGTTGCTGTGCCAGTAACCTTTGGTGTATTAACAACGGTAGCGGCGTTTTTGCCTTTGGCGTTTATTGAAGGTCGACGCAGTGTGTTATTTGCTCAAATACCTATCATTGTTATTCCGGTGTTATTGTTTTCCTTGGTAGAGTCTAAATTTGTTTTACCATCACATTTAAAATCATTAAGACTGCGCAGTGATAAAAAGCGAATTTCTAAATTTAGTGCATGGCAGCAACGCTTTGCTGATGGCTTTGAACAAGCAATATTAAAATATTATTACCCATTGTTAAAAAAGGCTGTTAACAATAAATTAACCACATTAAGTTTGTTTTTATCAACATTAGTGATCATTTATGCGTTTATCATCAGC
>JBNKXM010000394.1:0-2636 GCA_050300315.1 Thalassotalea sp.
TTCTCAAGCAAATAGGGGGTACGGCTCATACTTTCCATGCCACCGGCGACAATTATCTGGCTGTTCCCTGCCAACAACTGGTCGTGAGCAATCATCATCGCCTTCATGCCCGAACCACATACTTTATTGATAGTGGTACAGACAGTTGATAAATCAAGTCCAGCCGCTAATGCTGCTTGGCGCGCAGGTGCTTGTTTTAAACCAGCAGGTAATACACAGCCCATGATCACTTCATCAACTTGATCATTTGATAAATTTGCCGCTTCAAGCGCAGCTTTGATCGCGGTTGCACCTAAACTTGGTGCATTAACAGCTGATAAACCGCCCATAAAACCGCCCATCGGCGTTCTTTTAGCAGAAACAATTACAACAGGGTCGACAGTAGACATAATTTTCTCCAACGAAACATAACCATGATTTTATTTATAATGTGCAGATTACCTTATATTAACGTTTACGCCAACGTAAAGTGAATAGTCAAATAGTACTAGTTAAAAAAGAGTGTACTAGAAAATTTCCACTTAATTGATGAAATCCGCGCGTTTTACATCTGTTTATAGTGTAGATTGTGGCGACATTTTTTGTAGTTTTCGTTGCAACGTTCGTCGATGCATCGACAACTGACGAGCCGTCGCCGAAATATTGCCATTATTGTATTTCAACACTTGTTGAATGTGCTGCCATTCTACTTGTTCAGCCGATAACGGCTGTTCATTAATGGCTTGGTGTGTTTTATGACTGACTTTTTTATTAAGCAATGCCGTCAATAACGTTTGGCTATCAATGGGTTTACTTAAATAATCGTCAGCGCCGAGTTTAATGGCATCCACAGCGGTACTAATACTTGCGTAACCGGTTAACAAAACAATACGAGCATTAGGCAATAACTGACGCATAGGACTGATCAAAGTTAAACCACTTTGCTGATGTAACTTCATATCCAGTAAAATATATTCGGGTTGGTGACGATGACAAGCAAGTAACGCATCATTGCAATTGCTGACGTGCCAGCAAGTGAAATCATGCTTTTCCAACCGCCTTATCATGGCTTTGGCAAACGGTTCATCGTCTTCGATCATTAATAATTTCACGTTATTTATATCCCGCGTTTCTCATCTATCATTGTTGGCTTGGTAAACTCACCGTCACAAGTGCGCCGCCTTGGTGATGGTTAGTTAGTGTAAGTTTTCCGCCGAGGCGCTCTAAGCTGGCATAACTAAGAAACACCGCCATACCTAAGCCTTGTTCACTGTCTACCGGTTTAACTCCTAATTCAGCAAGTTTAGATAAGGTAAATCCTCGGCCAAAATCATGAATGGCTAACTGCCAAACGCCATCTTGCACACCATGAGTTAATTCTATTTTATTGCTGTTATTTGCTCGGGTTGCGCGAATCGCATTATTGATCAAATTAACAATCGCGGGGAGCAATGAAGCATCAGCTTGAATGGTTTGTGTCTGCTCAGCCGCTTTTGCAATAACGACAAGTTCAATATCAGGGTTAATTGAGCGCAACATGGTCAATAACTTGCGCAATAATCTCAGCACAGCTGACATTCGTTACAGTTTGCTCTTTAATATCAAAGGTTAGTTTTCTAAACGTGGAAATACTCTCTCGGCAACGATTTAATTGCACTTTCATGTCGTTAAGCACGTCGTTGTCAGGAAATTCATCCATTAATTCTTCCGCCAACAATTGCACCGTTGCAATTGGCGTTGCTAGTTGATGAGTCACTTGCGCCGAAGCAACGCCCAGTGAGATCACTTGCTCTTGTTTTAATAATTCTTCGCGATACTGGGCAATTGCACGCTCTTGGATATTAATACTTCTTGCCATTTTACCGACAACGATAGCAACCACAGTGGTCGAAAAAATAAAGTTGATCCACATACCGATAAAGTGCCCTTCCATGTTGCCGTGCATAACACTCATCGGCAATTGCCATAACAACAGGCTGTATAGCAAGATGGCACTTAGCGCCACTACCAACAACAAGGTATGAGTTAAGGTCACAGCGGCAATCGCGATGGGAACTAACAATAATGAAACAAAGGCGTTGGTTGCTCCGCCGCTAAAATAAAGTAGCAAAGATAGGAATAATAGATCGGCGCAGATCTGAATAAATATAGCGCCTTTGTCTGTATCAATGCGATGACGATAATAAAGCAAACTTATGCCAGTAAATAACGATTCAGCAATGATAACCACAAATAAAGGCGTCCAAGGTAGTTGATAACCTAACGCCAAATTGACAAATAAAATCAATGCTATTTGCACAATAATCGCAACAAAGCGTAACGCAAAAATCAGCTGTAACTGGCTTAAGCCTTTAATTAGGTTTGACATATGATAACTAACTACTCTCAAATTTCTTCGTCAATATAACAGCGTCTATACTATCAAACATTATGCGACATCAAACAAGTGCTTTATTGTCGTAGCCGCTTATTTAATTAGCTGTTTTATATATAGTTTTATGCAGTACTTACTATTTTTTAACAATTAGGGTTAAAATATCAAACTGAAAAGTTTACGTTTACGTAAACTTCATGCTATCTTTATGAGAAATGATAATAAGATGGAAACTTTATGAGCAAATCAACAGCGATAACATACTCTATCGGCGAACTGGCCA
>JBNKXM010000395.1:0-2635 GCA_050300315.1 Thalassotalea sp.
ATATCTAGCTCAAAACGTTTAGCGTTATAGACTTGAGGGATCAAACAAATATCGGCGATAGTCACTTGATCTCCAAAACAATACTGACCACTTGTTTGTGCGAGCTTTTGTTCAAACGCGGTAAAGCCGGTATGCATCCAATGATGACTCCAAGCTAATTTTTCTTGCTCTGAAACGTTTAACTCATTTACTAAATACTGTTGTACTCGCAAATTGTTCACTGGATGAATTTCACATGCAACGTCTAATGCAAGCGCTTGAACGCGCGCTTTATCTGCTATCGTCTTTGGATATAATGCCACTTCTGGGTACTTAGCATCTAAATAATCAATAATCGCTAACGACTGGTTCAGCGTAACTTCATCATCAACTAACGTTGGCACTAAATGCGTTGGGTTTAGGGCAACATAGTCATCAAGGTGTTGCTCACCACCGTCCTTTACTAAATGAACCGGAACAGATTCAAACGGTATGCCTTTTAAATGCAAGGCAATTCGCACACGATAAGCGGCGGAAGAGCGCCAATAACCATATAATTTCATAAATTTCTCTTATTATTTAAAGCCGTGTTAGATTGTAAAACAAGGTCAGCTCAACACCAATGCGCGTACGAGAAAGCAACTGCCCAGAATGTTAGCAATTATTTACATTGGCTATGCAAACGGGCATTCCATGTGTTACTTATACAAACGCAAGACAATTAAATTTTTACTGTTTTCTTATTGATATCATATTCACGTAATTTATTGGCAATCGCGGTATGGCTAAGTCCCAACTTTTTAGCCAATTGACGAGTGCTTGGGTAAGCGGGATACAGCTTTCTTAATAAATCCGCTTCAAAACCTTTTACCGCAGCATCCAAGGTACCTTCAAATTCTTGCTCCAGATAGCCATGTTCTCGAGTATAGGCTGGCAATTGTAAATGTTCGGTGATGATAACATTGCCTTCAATTAGTGATACAGCACGGATCAAGACATTCTCTAACTGTCTGACATTACCCGGCCATGGGTAATGTTCGATAAAGTCTCGACAATCGTCCGACAAACTAATGTTACTTTTACCTATTCGTTGGCCAAATTTTGCAATGAAGAATTCAGCAAGCGGAATAATATCAGAACGACGCTCTCTTAATGATGGAATATTAAGGCCAAGTACGTTTAAGCGATAATACAGATCTTCCCTAAACTCTCCCTGCGACACCATAGATAACAAATCATGATTGGTCGAACTAATAATACGTACATTTACCGTAATTTCTTTTTCGTCATCAACTCGCCTAAATATGCCATTTTGAATAACTCGTAATAGTTTGGTTTGTAGCTTAGGCGACATTTCACCCACTTCATCCAGAAAAATAGTGCCACCATTGGCTAGCTCAAATAAACCTTTTTTACAGTTTTCGCTATTTGGAGAACCAATACCGAACAATTCGGTTTCTGCAGCTTCATCAGGTAAGGACGCACAATTGAGTGTCATAAAAGGCTTATCAGCACGATCACTTGCAGCATGGCATGCATGAGCAATCAATTCTTTTCCGGTTCCGGTTTCACCGACAATTAACATCGAAGAATCAAGCAATGCCATGCGCTTAGCTTCACGAATTACTTTACGCATAGCGCCGCTGGTTGCCTGAATACCAGCAAAGTTATTTTCATTTGCTTGTTTAAATGCACTTATTTGCTGCCCTAATCTCACTTCTGATTTTAATATCAAGACTGCGCCAGCTAAAACAGATTCTCCTGAAACATCACTCACATGAATTGGCATCATATCGGCCACATAATCATCATCGACAAACTTTAATCGACGTGTTTGCGCGAGCACTTCTTTACTTTCTAACCAACGATTAAAATTAAAGCCCTTTAACCAGTGGCTAACATGTTCACCAACAATTGCATCTTCCTCACAACCGATAATGCCCGCTGTTACTGTATTCACTATACGGATTTGCCCTTTTGCATCAATCGATACAAAGGGATCGGGAAAGGTTTTAATTAAGGTCGACAGTTCATTTTTCTCTCGTTCAGATGGCATGTAAGGTGTTGTTTTTACATCTAAAACACCTTTAATCAACCGTAATTGAGGCATAAAGTCTTGCAGTTCAGAAAAGTCTAAATCAGGAATGTTGATAAATATCTTACCTGGTTGCTTTAATTCAATGCCACGTAAGTCTATTTGGCGCTCAACAAAAATACTTAAAACATCTTGTGCAATACCGACTCGATCTTGACAACCAATTTCCAAACGCATTTAGGTTAACCTTATATTTTTTAAACAAACAAGCTATTGTAAACTATATTTTACAATAAAAAAAACCCCCTAGTGGTAGGAGGTTATCGTTAATTAATGTAAGTAAATATTACAAAAATATAAGGCTGTTATTAAATAACACTAATTACAGCAAAGCATCTGTTTTTGCCGCACAAATAAAATCATTCTTATGCAGGCCTTTTATTGCGTGTGTCCACCAAGTAACAGTAACTTTACCCCATTCTAATAAGATGGCTGGATGATGAAACTCTGCTTCAGCTAACTCAGATACTTTGTTAGCGAATGCCCATGCAAGTTTATAATTTTTAAACTTATAAACACGTTCAAGCATCATAATACCGTCACGTACTTCTGGTACCCAGT
>JBNKXM010000396.1:0-2629 GCA_050300315.1 Thalassotalea sp.
TCAAATGATTTCAAATTCAATCTTGAGGTTAATACGAGAATTTTTCTTCCATGAACCTCAAACTCCTTGGATTCAAGTTCAGAAGGCAACCAGGCATAATTAGAACCCTGCATGGCAAATTCTATCAAATCTCATTTTACTGTAAAGATTTAATACCTGACCGCTAAATCATCTCGTTGAATATTACCTAGCATATTATTGTCTTGAGCTATCGCTCTTGCACTGTCATTTGATACTTGGGTTACTGTGACGTTAAACGGACTCACGTTAAAGCCAGAATAAAGTTTGCCACTATCACTTTGAAAATTTTTCACATGCAAAAGTGAAAATTCATCACCAATTTTTACGCCATGTTTACCGCCTAAATTGATCACGATTTCATTACCTAAAACCTTAACAATTTTTCCTCGTGTTGGTTGACACATCATGTTGTCGTCAATATCTGAGATCACGTCATCTAAGGTTTGTTCGATTGTCGCGCCAAACTGGCTATGCCAAAAGGTATTTGAATTAACGTCTACTTGTGCTCGTTTTGAGAAAGTCCATGGCGCAGCGTTTTGATAATTATGTGAAAATATCATTTCGCCGTTGGTACCGTTATAAATATAAACATTAAATTTAAAATGGCGATCAAATTCATCTTCTTGCCAGAACTGCCAGCTATTATTGACTTGATTAGCAAACGAAATGTCTTCAATTTCAGAAAATAGTACATATTGACTGTCGGTAATGTTTGCGAGTGACATTGCGATATGCTTGATTCTTTCAGCTTGTAAGCTGTTGTTGTACCGTGAAAACTCCGAATTGTTTTTTAGTACTAATTTAGTGTCGAGATAGATACCTTGCTGATTAATTTTTTCCGACAATTTTTTTGCCAATAGTTTATCTAGTTGATAAATACCGCCAATATTCGCCTGCTCTCTGTTTTTGATATGGCTCTTGGTGATCAGTAATGATTTTCGGTAGTCGGCAGAAAAACATTGGCGATTATCAGGAAATATATCCGCTCTGATAGTAACGGTAATCGTGTTGTCTTGATGAACTTCATCAATTAATTCGAATGAGTTGATATTGCCACTGGCTCTGATATTTATTTCATCTTGCGTTAGTAGGCCATTAACCACTTGTTGAACGCTTGATACCGAAGCACCAGCAACAAGTAGCGCTTTTTTTAACGCATTTTCGATGGCTTTTGTTTTGGCTAGGTTGGCATCGCCTTTGGTCACAAAAGCGTGCCCCTGTGCTTGATACCATTGAGCATTTAACGTATTACAGAATAAGGTCAATATAAATATAGCGATTAAACGCATAGCTATTCCCACATACAAATTTTTTGGTGTAAATCGTGCTAAGTAAAACAATTAACGGATAGTTAGCTGTGTTACCTTTTATATTCGCCTGAAAGATGACACACGATGATGCTGTTTAAATAGACTAAGCATTTTTTATGCCTAAACTAAAATCATGAAAAGTTGGCGCAAAACATGCTAGATATTTGTTAAGAATTTCTGGTTGTAATTGAGGGGAGCTCAATGAAAAAGTGGTTATTATTAACATTACCTTTGATGGTCTCATGTAGCATGATGTCTAGCAAAGACGATTTTTACCGAGTTGCTCATCAAGAACGAGGTGAAATAGATGCCTATGAATTGCCTAAAAATGCGATAAGCGATGTTGTGAAAGGACTTGCCTATCAAATGCTGGAAAGCAGTTCATTTGTTAATCCGCAAACACCTATTGCCGTTGCTTCATTTGTTGATCTAAAAGATCTCGAATCTACCAATTGGCTAGGAAATCAATTATCAGAGAACTTTATCCATGAGTTACAACGTCATGGACTTATCATTGTGGATTTTAAAACAACGGGTCATATTCGCGTAACGAAAGATGGCGATTATATTTTTAGCCGCGATTGGAAAGAGCTTCCTGAGCGCCAGATTATTGACTATGTTGTGACGGGTACCATGATGAAACAAGATGACGGTATCATGGTTAACGCCCGGATGATTGGTATGCAATCGCGTGTTGTGGTCGCGACCGCTCAATCATTTATTCCTAACTGGGTGATCGGCGACGAAATTAGCCGCATGGAAAACGTTAGAATGAAAGATGGCATGATCATCCGAGATGCAAAATTGCTGAGCGATGAAGCGAGAGCTGTAGAAATACATCAGTAGGTAACAAGTTATGAAAAATGCATTGAGTAAGGTTTTTGCGATAGGCGTTGCCACATTAGTGTTGGCGGGGTGTAGTAGCATTTATGACAAACATGTTCAGTGGCAAACGGTTAAACCAGAATCATTTCCAGTGCTAACGGCAATCGGCCAAGCGCCGATCAGCTTGCAACAATCTGATAATGAAACTCAGCGAATGTTAATGGCAATTAATGCTTCGAAAGTTGCCGCCTATGCCGAGTTAGCTGAACAAGTTTATGGTCAGCAAATTAGCGGTAATATGACGATGTCTAATTTACTGGTTAATGATCAACAATTAAAAGCATCCGTTCAGGGGATCATTCGCGGCGCTAAGGTAATAAAAAGTTACCCAGTCGGTGATACGTATACCACAGAATTACATCTAGATTTTAAAGACGTCTACGAGATCTATTTGGCATCTCATCAAGACAAAG
>JBNKXM010000397.1:0-2618 GCA_050300315.1 Thalassotalea sp.
TAAAAACAAGGCTAAAATCAGAAAGACTAATACAGCACCACTTTTCATGTTGTCTAACATCATGTTTAGACGACCTTCCAAGTAATAGGTCATATCTACCCAAGTTTCTAGCTTCACTCCCTTAGGTAACACATTTTGCTTTTGTTCAACGTATTTATTAATCACCTTGGCAACATCAGTAATACTTTGATTATCTGCTGCGCCAATAAATAATGTGGTTGAATTTTTTCCATTAAATTTAGAATATTGTAGACCTTCTTGGAAGCCATCAATAATAGTCGCTATTTCGCCCAATAACACTTTAGTGCCGTCGGCTAACGTTAGAACAGGAATACGCTCAAACTCATAGCCACGATACGCTTGATTCTCAACCCTTAGGTTAATGTAACCATTTTCAGCACGTATCTGCCCTGCCGACATATTTCTTGAGTAACTGCGTACTGCTCGAGCAACGTCAGTAAAACTTAAGCCATATTCACGTAATTTGTCTTTTGACACTTCAATCGAAATTTCATAGTTCAAACCACCATAAAACTCCGAGACATTGATTAGCGGTAATTGCTGAACCTCATCATGAATTTTACGTCCTAGCTCTTTTAATTCCGCGTTAGATACATCGCCATATAACGAAATGTACATCACTTCCTGACGAAATTTTTCCCGTTCAACTTTGATGCGTTCCATACCATCAGGAAAGCTCGGAATCGAATCGATAGCTGATTTAACTTCTTCGAGCACGACTTGCGGATCATAATCTAGCTCGACTTCAAACCAACCATTTGAATAACCTCGATTAGAGTAGGTGATCACTCGTTTCAAACCTTGAACAGACTCTAACGCCTCTTCAATTTTAATGGTGATGCCTTCTTCAACTTCTTGAGGCGCGGCGCCTGGATAAGGTGCTGCATATGAAATCCAGTTAATTTTAACTTGCGGAAACATTTGCTTGTTGATGGTTTGTGCAGTTAAAAAACCACCCACTAAAATAAATATCATCAATAAGTTTGCCGCAACGCTATTACGAGCAAACCAAGCAATTAAGCCTTTATTGGTATCATCCATCACTTAGTCCTTAACGCTTGCAATTTGCGTACTAGCTTCAGTTTCAGGGGTATCATCTTGTGTACTATCTGTTGGCAGCGCTAACTTCATACCGTCAACTGGATAATCTAACGCAGATACGATTAATCGGTCACCACTGGCTAAGCCTTTAGAAATAACAACATTTGCTCCATCTTGGCGCACAATATCGATATCAACATAGTGAAGTTTTGACTCATTATCTAAAATAGCAACGCGGCCGTTATTAACTAAATATCGAGGAAGTTGCGTTGCTTGCGCTAACTCCATGCCTTTGATTTTGGCTTTAACATAAGAACCAAATCTAAGCTGATTATCACCTTCACTTGCCGTTAATGCATACGGATCTTTAACTTCGGCAACCAGATAACTCATGCGACTTTTTTCATCGATAACCCCTTCGCTACGTGCGATAGTGGCTTGCCAAACCATTTCTTTACCAGCAAATGTGCCGATTAAATTAACCTTGGCATTTTTACCTTGATCGATTAAAAATTGCAGTTGATTATCAGCAACAGGTAAGCGTACTTCCGCCAACGAGGTGCCTAATAATTTACCAACACGACTACCAGTACCCACAACAGAGCCTAAACCAACAATGCGATCTTCAATCATTGCATCATAAGGTGCTCGCAATTCGGTACGCTCTAAATTTCTTTTGGCTCTTAACACTGATGCCTGCGCCGCTTTAACTCGGGCAAGTTCTTGTGCTAATTGAGGTTTACGTAAACTTAATTCAGTTGGTGATGCATCGGTAATACGTTGCCATTCTTGCTCAGCAACTTTACCTTGCGCTTGTTCTTTTTCTAATGAGGCTTGTGCTGAAGCTAAATTCGCTTCGGCATCAATTAATGCCGCTTCATAATCACTTGGATCGATTCGCGCTAACAGCTGATCCTTAGCAACAAAACCGCCTCGAACAAACGCATCTGAGAGTTCAACAATCTGACCGCTCACTTGAGCAACAATTTCTGTTTCATACTTAGGCTGAACAACACCATAAGAATCCACTTCTAATGTCATAGGTGATACAGAAATCTCTTCAACTGCAACTATGGGGGTATTATCAACTTTTGCTTTCTCTTCAGGTGGTTTTTTCATACTTTTAAAGACCACAAAAAGCAAAACACCAGCTAATAAAATAACAATCGGGACAATAATCTGTTTTTTTCTAGTCACCGCTAATTCCTCAGGTAATTTAATCCAATCTTATTCACTTACAAAATTGCCGACTATCATAGCGAAACTTTAATCGACAGTTTCATAAAAGTTGTAAATGCTTGTTACAAATATCACGCCGAAATTTTCTAAAAAAACACCCAACGCAACAAATAAAACTAACCAACTGATATTAAAATAAAAATTTAACTTACGATTGAATTTTTAGCACAAAAAAAGACCTCGACTGAGGTCTTTAATAAAAAGTGATTTGGTGAAATTAACTAACTATTAAACTTTTATAAAAATTTTTCGACAATATAACCAATACAAAACTAACCACTGCAACAACAACATACCGCCAAACAACACCAAATCAT
>JBNKXM010000398.1:0-2606 GCA_050300315.1 Thalassotalea sp.
TTGATATACCCATATTAGCTAGCGTATCGATAAATAATTGATACGGGCTTTCATGCTCATGCCACGCATTAATCTTACCTTGTATTTTCATGTACTGATTTAAGGTGTCGATTTCAAAATTTGGTGCTATGTACTCAATTTCGCCTGTTTGTGGAATAATTGCGCCTACCATACGTTCACTTGCATACCAGCGGGTTCCGGTAAAATAATACAAGTTGGTTCCTGCATTGATATACATCGCCGCAATATCATTTTCTTTCATTAATTGCTGGGCATGTATTATCCGCTGTTGATACTCAGTTTGAGATATTGGGCGAACGTCTGCTGTCATGTTAACTAGTTTAGCTAATTCTTGCTCAGCGGTTGAGCCACCGACACCTATAGTCATGGAACTTTCCTTTATGGTTGTTTGCGGATTAATAAAACACTCGCGGGGATGAGGATCTATTTATTTTGGATGATAATATACAATATACGGCTGGCGTATGACAAATGAAATTAATCGCTAAGTTTGAGTAACGATGAACTTAAGTTAGGTAATTCTATTAACAGGTAGCGGCTAACTCTTGAGCTTTCTCAAATAATTCAGGCTCATTTTCTTGAAAATGTGCAACTCGTGCAATTGCTTGAGGGTGTTCATTCTCAGCTGCTTTTATCAACCAGACGAGTCCTTGTTGATGATCTTCGTCGACTCCTTCGCCGAGAAAATATGAGCGTCCCATAGCGCCCATCGCTTTAACATGTTGTTTTTTTGCCGCCTGTTCAAATAGCTTAAATGCTTGTGCAAATTCTCCTGATTCACGGTGTTTTATCGCTTGTTCAAATAATTGCTCACTAGGCAATAGCTCAAATTCTTGCTCTTCTGACAAATCGCGTTGCTGAGCTAAGTCTTCATTTTTGAGTTGAGTTTGTGAACTCATGTTATCTGAACGAATGTTATCTGAACTAAGGTTATCTGAACTGTAATCACTGGTACTATCGCTATTGCTTATGGTCGGTAATGTCGGCTCGTCAGTAGAGAAAAAATCATCATTATCAAAAATATCTTTAATATCTACTTTGTGTTTTTGTTCAGTGAGCAGACATGACATGACTGCGTCATAACGGGTATTAAGCTGTTCAATGGTTTGCTGTTGTTGTGCGATTTGTTGTTTGTAGTAATTTATATCATTTTTCAGCTGAGTTATTTGTTGCTGACTTTGCGCTAACTGCTCTTGATGGGCTGATTTCAGATCTTTGATGTGATTGTTATTGGCGTTATCTAAGCGTTGTTGTTGCGCTAAATTATAATCCTCAAAGCGAGATAATACTGATTGCACACTATTTTCATAGTTGGTTTTCATTTTTTCAAACCAACGAAACACTTGGCTGGGAACTTTTAAATTTCCATCAGACATAAGTGATCTCCTTTAGCATTATTATTGTTAGTTCACCTTAATAATTGTTCGCGATTAAATCAACGTACTTTAGTGAATATTTTATCTTTGCAATATAACTCTTCCAACGGCAATTATTGATTCTATGGTGATCGTATTCTTAATAAATTGATTTGAAGCAACTTTTTTTTCGCTAATTTCTTGCGATAGTGAAATTTTATAATATCTTTCAATAGTATGAATAATAAAAATTTTGCCTTAGGGAATTAGGTTTAATGTTTAAATTGCCAGCAGAGCTTACCATTGCACATGTTGATGAATGTCGAATTCAGCTTGTCGAATACATTGATACAAATGAAAGTCTAACTTTAGATGATAGTGACGTTAATCGCATCGACACAGTAGGTGTGCAACTACTATTAACGGCAATCATTTATATTGCTACGCAAAATAAACCACTTAATTGGCAAAACAACTCATCAATGATTAATCAAAGTATTAAGTTATTAGGAATTAATGAACCCATTTTAAATCAATACATTAATGAATAGTAATTGGCTGTATTTATTGTTTTTAAGATAAAAGGAAAGAAACATGACCAAAATATTGGTTGTAGATGACTCTAACTCTATTCGCGATATGGTTAGTTTTACGCTAAAGAGCGCAGGTTATGACACTGTTGAGGCAAAAGATGGTCAAGAAGGTTTGGCCAAGGCAAATGCTGAAGCTTTCGATTTAGTGATTTCTGACGTCAATATGCCCAATATGGACGGCATAACCTTGTGTGGCGAATTAAGAAAATTACCGAGTTTTCAATTTACGCCTATCTTGATGTTAACAACAGAAAGCTCGGGTGATATGAAGTTACGAGGTAAAGCCGCCGGAGCTACAGGGTGGTTAGTAAAACCCTTTAATCCTGAAAAATTACTGGCAACAATAAAACGTGTCATACGGTAACTGATTATGAGTGTCGATCTTTCGCAATTCATCCCAAGCTTTTTAGAAGAAAGCTTTGAAGGACTTGAACTTATGGAATCGAGCTTGCTCAATTTAGAGCAAGGAGATGATGAAGCGATAAATTCAATATTTAGAGCCGCTCATTCCATTAAAGGTGGCTCGGGGACTTTCGGTTTTAAAGCCATCGCTGACTTCACCCACGTCATGGAAACCCTTCTCGACGAGATGCGTGATGGTGTGCGTGACGTCACCACTGAAAATGCGAATATCTTG
>JBNKXM010000399.1:0-2605 GCA_050300315.1 Thalassotalea sp.
ATCAAATAAAAATGGAATTGATCAATGATATAGGCAAGGTTATTGCATCGTCTAAGCCAATAACCTTTTATATGCACAGAGCTTCCGTTATTAAGGCTAAATAAGCATTTAAAAGGTGCAAATAGCAAATTAACGCATTACACTGAAACAAACGTTGCACCATTATAGTGCATAGGAATGTATGTATAGCTCAAACAAACCTAATCAAACAGATAAGCTGTATTATCAGCGGAATTTGCCTAACCAAATGGTAACGGCTGTGATTGTGCTCAACAGCGATTTACTGATCCAATATGCTAATCCCGCAGCAGAAGCGTTATTAATTAAAAGCGTTAATAAATTAAAAAATAAGGCCATTAATACGATTTTTTTTAATAGTCCTATTAACGATACTCGCCTTAAACAATTGCTGACATCTGGTCAGGAATTTAGCGATAGCGATGTCATTCTAGAATTTTTCGATCGTAGAAATATT
Source organism: Thalassotalea sp. (assembly GCA_050300315.1). Classification (GTDB taxonomy): domain Bacteria; phylum Pseudomonadota; class Gammaproteobacteria; order Enterobacterales; family Alteromonadaceae; genus JBNKXM01. Next base: position 476 of record JBNKXM010000399.1, read on the forward strand.
ACCGTTGAACTTACCGCCTCTTCTGTTGAATTTGATAAAAGTCCGCACATACTGCTTGAATTCAAACAAATAGACCAACAAAAGAAAATTAGTGCGGAAGCGTTTCAGCAACAGCAATGGGAATCAGCTCGAGATCTGATCCGTGGACTTGCTCATGAGATCAAAAATCCACTCGGCGGACTGCGTGGTGCAGCGCAATTGCTCAGTAGAGAGCTTAATGATGAGCAGCAAGAATATACCCAAATGATCATTGAGCAAGCAGACCGTTTAACCAATTTAGTCGATAGATTACTTGGCCCAAATCAACTACCAAACGTATCAAGCCAGAATATTCATGTTGTACTAGAGAAAGTTGCTCAGCTAGTGAGTTTTAACAATCCACAACAAACTAAAATTATTAAAGATTACGATCCTTCCATCCCAGATATTAGTTTTGATGAGGATAAAATTCACCAAGCAATACTCAATATCGTTAATAATGCAATTCAAGTTATCGGTAGCGATGGCGAAATTATTTTAAAAACTCGTGCTGCTAGCAACAAAACAATCAATGGTAAACGCATCAAGTTAGCTGCGAAAATCAGCATTATCGACAACGGTCCTGGCATACCAGAAAACATACAAGATACGCTATTTTATCCTATGGTTTCAGGCCGAGCGAATGGTACCGGACTCGGTTTGTCCATTTCTCAAACTTTAGTTAATCAACATCACGGAAAATTATCCTGTGTCAGCCAACCAGGACACACAGAATTTATTATTTTATTACCAATCACTCAAGAGACAACATCATGATCAGCGAACAAGTATGGGTTGTAGACGATGACAGTTCAATCCGTTGGGTATTAGAAAAAGCATTTTCAAATGCTAATATTAGCTCTGCTTCTTTTGACAGCGCTGAGAATCTACTCATTGCGCTGGACCATAGTCAACCTGAAGTGATTATCTCTGATATTAGAATGCCTAATATTGATGGTATGACGCTATTAAATGATATCAATAAACAATATCCTCTGATCCCTGTGATCATTATGACAGCGCATTCTGATCTTGATAGTGCAGTTAATGCCTATCAAGGAGGGGCATTTGAATACTTACCAAAGCCTTTTGATATCGATGAAGCATTAGCATTAACAAAACGCGCACTCAATCATGCTCAAGAGTTAAAAGCTAAAACGCGTGCTCAAGAGACTAGTTCTGATGCTGTCGGTATTATAGGTGAAGCTCCTGCAATGCAGGAAGTATTTAGAGCCATTGGTCGGCTATCACGTTCAAGTATCAGTGTCTTGATAAATGGCGAGTCTGGGACGGGTAAAGAGCTTGTTGCCCATGCATTACATATGCATAGCCCCAGAGTACAGCAACCTTTCATTCCCTTGAACATGGCAGCAATCCCAAAAGATCTAATCGAATCAGAGTTATTTGGCCATGAAAAAGGCGCGTTTACTGGCGCAAATACTGTCAGACAAGGGCGCTTTGAACAAGCCCACAATGGCACCCTGTTCCTCGACGAAATTGGTGATATGCCACTAGATATTCAAACACGGCTATTAAGAGTACTAGCCGATGGACAGTTTTATCGAGTCGGTGGACATTCACCAATCAAAGTAGACGTACGGATCATAGCGGCAACCCATCAGAATCTTGAAGATAAGGTAGCAAATGGCGATTTTCGCGAAGACCTGTTCCATCGCTTAAATGTGATTCGGATTCATATTCCAAGCTTAAGAGAGCGCAAAGAAGATATTGCTCAGTTAACAACGCACTTTTTAAAACACGCGGCTAAAGAGCTAAGTGTTGAACCTAAAACATTAGATAAATCAACACTCGAATATCTAACGCAATGTGATTGGCCTGGTAATGTTAGACAGCTAGAAAACATTTGCCGTTTTTTGACAGTCATGGCAAGTGGTAAAGAAATTCATATTGATGATTTACCGAGTGAACTTACTGATGCTGCGCCAATAACAAGCGACTCAACGCAAAACTGGCAAACCTTACTTCAGCAATGGGCTAACGAGCAGTTAAGCCAAGGTAACAAAGGTATTATTGATAAGGCACTACCACAATTTGAAGAAATTTTAATCAAATGCGCATTAGCGAACACTAAAGGTCACAAACAAGAAGCGG
>JBNKXM010000400.1:0-2597 GCA_050300315.1 Thalassotalea sp.
TTTTGCTATCGCAGGTATTGGTAGTTACACCAATAGTGTTGATACCTCAGTAGCAGAAGTTAATGGCGAAAAAATATCTCAAGCAGATTTTGATAAGGCTTACCAAACACAACGTAATCGTATGGCACAGCAATACGGTGAAATGTTTGAAACCTTGTCAAGTGATGCAAACTATATGGCAAATTTCCGTAATAGTGTCGTCGACAGTTTAATCAACCAAATGTTGGTAGACCAAGCATCAAACGACATGGCAATTCGCGTATCAGATGAACGTTTGAAAAAAACAATTCGTGATATGCCAGAATTTCAGGTCGACGGTAAATTTGACAATAATCGTTATTTAGCACTGATCAACCAAGCAGGTTTCTATCAATCGTCAAACTTTCGTGATTATTTGCGCAGTGACATCAATCGTCGCCAGTTAACCCAAGCATTAGTTGCCAGTGAATTTGGTGTGCCGTATCAAGAAGCGCTAATTTCATCGTTACAAAATCAAAAGCGTCAAGTACGCTTTGCAACAATCGCTAAACAGCAGTATCAAGAAGGTATTGAGGTAAGTGACGAAGAAATTAATAACTATTATTTAGCGAATCAACAACGTTTTGAAAATCAAGAAAAGGTAAAAGTTAATTATCTTGTAATTGACGTAAATGATATTGCGAAAACTATCGAAGTTTCAGATGCTGATGTTGAAAGTTATTATCAAGAAAATATCGCGAATTATCGTCAAGAAGAACAACGTCGAATCGCCCATATCTTGAAAGAGTTTGGTGATGACAAAGCTAAGGCTAAAGCAGAAATTGAAGCGATCAAGGCGCGTATCGACAATGGTGAAGATTTTGCAAGTTTAGCGAAGGAATTATCCGATGATACGTTCAGCGGCGAAAGCGGTGGTGATTTAGCATGGCTTGAGCCAGGTGTTATGGACCCTGCATTTGAGCAAGCAGCAATGGCGTTACCAGAGCTTAATGCAGTTAGCGGTATTGTAGAGTCAGAATTTGGTTATCATCTGATTAAGTTGACTGAGTTAAAAGCTGGTCAAGTAACGGCGTTAGCTGATATTAAAGAAGAGCTAAGAGCGAAAGTTAGTAAACAGAAAGCGGCAGATAAGTTCTTTGAATTACAACAACAAGCAGGGCAGCTTAGCTTTGAGTTTCCTGATAGTTTAGATGATGCTGCAAAGGCTATTGGCATTGAAGTGAAAACTTCAGACTGGTTAGCGCATTTTGGTAATGCCGCTCCATTTGATAACGCGAAAGTTATTGACGCAGCATTTTCAGATGTTGTGGTACAAGAGCGTTTAAATTCAGAGGTCATTGAAGTTAACGATTCTTTAGCTGTTGTGTTACGTATAAACGAATACCAAGCAGCTAATACTAAGCCATTAGCTGAAGTTAGCGAGCAAATCAAAACGTTACTCGTTCAGCAAAAAGCTAGTGAGAAAGCCCAAACTGTCGCTGATGAATTACTTACAGCATTTAAAGCAGGACAAGATATCAGTGAACAACTAACGGCAAATGGCAGTGAATTTAGTGAAGCGAAAGATATTGCTCGCTATGGCAGTGATATTGATGCAAGTTTAGCCCGTGAAGCGTTTAAATTACCTCATCCTCAAGAAGGAAGCGTTGCAGCGGTAACGGTAGCCTTAGCGAATGGTGACTTGGCATTGTTAGAATTACTAGCGGTTAATAATGTTGAAGCGAAAGCACCTGAAAGCTTTGCTCAGCAATATACTCAGCAGTTAGCACAATCGGCTTATCAAAGTTATGTTGAAGCTTTACGTGAACAAGCAAAGATAACTAAAAGAGCAAGTATCGCGGCAAGTAATCAGTTATAAGAATGCTGGATAAGATACGAAAAAGGCTGCAGTTGCAGCCTTTTTTATCGGTTTCATTTTTCGATTTTTATCGATTTAACATTTGAAAATTTTGACTCATAATGAGCTTTTTGGTGTACCTATGTTTAGGCTTTTTCAGTAGCTCAAGTGTTTTACCCATTTCTACCACTTTACCATTACACAGCACCATCATGTTATCGCTAAAGTGTCTCACTATGCCCAAGTTATGAGAAATGAGGATAAAAGCCAATCCCATCTGTTGTTGTAGATCTAAAAGTAAATTGATCATTTGAGAACGTAGTGAAGGGTCGAGTGCCGCCAACGCTTCGTCAAGGATAATGACCTGAGGTTTTAGGATAATAGCGCGGGCAAGCGATATTCTTTGTTTCTGGCCACCTGAAAACATATGTGGGTAAAAACTCATATGCTCTGCCAATAAACCCACCTTCTGTAACGTTTCTCTGATCAATGTTGTGCGTTGTTCTTCATCTAAATCCGTGTTTAGCAATAGCGGCTCATCGAGTAGCTGATGAATTGTTAAACTTGGGTTTAATGTAGTACCTGAGTCTTGAAAAATCATTCGAATGTGCTGACATCTTTGCTTGAAGTTACCATGCTGTAAGGTCTGACCGTTTAACTTGATTTTACCTGTTGTTGGCTTTTCAGCGCCAACCAATAGTTTTGCCAGTGTCGATTTACCTGAGCCCGTTTCACCAACAATAGCAAGCGTTTTATGCGCTTGAATTTCAAAGGTCATAGG
>JBNKXM010000401.1:0-2587 GCA_050300315.1 Thalassotalea sp.
GTCAGCGACATCCCCAACCATTTTTGCAAAGCCGATAATATGGACGGTTACATTGCCTTTTTCATACGGCTTTCTAACATCATTTTCCAAAATATTGGCTAATGCTAGCGAATCGAGTTTTTCTCCAGTATTTGGATTAAGTTCCATCAGGGTCGCCTTGACCATAGCACAGCTATAATCGTCAGCAACAATACGACCAACAATGCCCGCTTTTTCAATATTTTGTTTGACGATGGCCAACCCTTGCTCGTCAGCAACGAAATCTGCTGGGACAACAGGGCCTCCGGCAAAACCATCTTCGACCACTTCAACAAAGCGAGTACTAGGTGAGAACAAAGATTTAACCTGCGTGCGATTTACGCCAGGAATAAAAAACAGTTGATCATGGACACCTTTTAGCGCGGTGAAAAACTCCTCGTTAAAAATATCTCCCTCTTGATTACAAACAGAAATCAAGATGTTATTTGCCCCACCGAAATTTTCGCGATGTTTCAAATATGTTTTCATATACTCATGATTTAACGGAATATTTTTGGTAAACGAGGCATCCAGCTTAATTTGAGATGCTTGAAATATTAAAAATACACTCGTTAAGGCAAATAAAAATAAAACAAATATTCTATGCCTAAATACAGTGATCTCTAGTCGATCGATAAAAGAATCAACACTCATGTTAATTTACAACCTGTAACACTTTAATTCCTACCTCAGAAGCGACAATAAGCTGTCCATTAAAGGTAACCCCAGCAAGTAATGCCTTGCCATCTTCTTGAATATGTTTAGTAAATGTTTGTCCGTCATCACGACTTTCTAGCAACACCCCACTGTTACCTAAAACAAACACTTGTGACTCTCCGGCAAGCACAACACTATTGAGTAACGTCGTAATGTCTGTTTCACTGTTAAGCCAAGAGGCACCGTTGGTTAAGCTATGAAAAATATTACCTCGTAAACCTACGGCGACTAAGTTTCCTTGTTGGGTACGTGTAATATCAAAAAATGAACCTTGATAAATTTCATCGAAGCGTTGCCAAGTACGACCAAAATCATTACTTTTTGCAATCAAACCAACTTCCCCCACTAAAAAGGTCGTACGGCCATCAACAAATATTCGATTAAAATGAGGTAAAATACTGGCGCGTTCTTCTAGGTACGTCTGCTCATCTTCTTGACGTAATTCTTCTAAATAATCTTTATCTTGTTGGTTAAGTAATGAGGTATGAAATTCTTGTTGCCAGGTTTTTCCACCATCAAGAGTACGATAAAATGAGCCATATGCACCTAAAGCAACCCCTTCGTTTTCATCTTTAAACGCAACATCTAACAAGGGTTTTTGTGTCTGAGGTAAAAATTGCTGAATATGCCACGTCATTCCACCATCAGTGGTATTTAAAATGGTTGCATCATGCCCTACGGCCCAGCCCAATAAGCTATTAACAAAGGTAACCGCTGTTAACGTTGTTTGGCTTGGTACATTGACTTGTTGCCATTTCTTAGCGTCACTGCTTCGTAGAATATGCCCGCGCTCGCCAACAGCAATTACAAATTCTTCGTTGACATTGTCGATGTCAAACAACATTGATTTAACCGCTAAATCAGATTTTATTGCGGGCTTACTAATGACGTCCGCTTCGGCATGACATAATAAAAATACGGTGAAGATAATGCCAACTAATACTCTCATTTAGCTTTATACCTTGAAATTCATCTGCTAATTCATAAAAAAGGCTGGCATTAGCCAGCCCATATTTTCTGCCACTAAGACCTAACGATTGTCACGTTGTAACGCACGAGACGTAAAATCTACATCTTTAAGCTTAGCTGAAAAATCATACATTTTATTTTCATTATCTAAGCCTATTGCAATATAGCGTTTAGATTGGAAATCATGAAAAACATCTAATGTTGACCATTGCGTTGGTACTTCATAATAATTCAAGCCATGAGCGACACCGATACGGTATAGTTCATCTCGATCATCATAAATATCTGTCACCGCAATTTGCCAGCTATCTTCATCAATAAAGAAAACACGTTTTTTATAAATATGACGCGTATTTTCTTTTAAATTCGCTTCAACCACCCACACACGGTGTTTTTCATAACGAACAAGATCAGGATTAATGTGACCTGGACGAATAATATCTTTATAGCTTACTTTATCACTATGTAACTTATAGTCATTATAAGGAATATAGATTTCTTGTTTACCTTTTAATGTCCAGTTATAGCGATTAGGCGCACCATTGAACATATCGAAATCGTCGGTAGTTCTTAAGCCATCTGAAGCAGTTCCTGGGGCATCATAAGCAACAGTAGGCGCTTTTTGTGCTCGACGAATCCCTTTGTTATAAATCCACGCTTGACGAGGTGTTTTGATTTGATCCATCGTTTCGTGAACTAATAACGCAGTACCAACTAATTTAGAAGGCTCTGTTACTTTTTGCTTAAACTTAAACAAAATATTAGTTTTTTCTAACTCTTGAGCAGTGTTATTAATTACTGACTGATGATAAGTTCGCCTTGAACTTGTGCAGAAATCTTATCAAAGAGTTTACGAATGGCAATATATATTCTGTCTTGAGCT
>JBNKXM010000402.1:0-1819 GCA_050300315.1 Thalassotalea sp.
TCGGTAAACAGACCCGCCAATAAACAAAAAACGCCGTAAGGAGCCAAGTTCATTAAAATAGTTACTAAGCGCATAATGACGACATTTAGATCTTCAAATAATGACGCTATTCTTTCGCCAGGTTGTCCAGATAACGCAATAGCAATACCAAATAGTAAGGCAAAAATGATCACTTGAAGCATGTTACCTTGTGCAAACGCGGCAAACGGATTACTTGGAAACATTTGGATCAATACTTGGGCAAGAGAAGGGGCTTCTTTGGCGACAAAAGTGCTGTCGCTGATCATATTAACCCCTTCGCCAGGACTTAATAGCATGGCAAGGCTCATGGCAAAACTGATAGCAATGGCAGTTGTGATCAAATATAAAGCGATTGCTTTGCCTCCGATGCGACCAAGTTTAGAAGTATCTTTTAATGAGCAGGTACCACAAATTAATGAGACGAAAACCAAAGGAACGACTAACATTTTTAAACTAGCGACAAATATTTGTCCGCCAACTTCAAATAATCCGTCGACGAAAAAACTTCGAATGGAAAAGTCAAAGAGCCCTAATGGGATAATAAAGTCAGAGCCGTTTGGCATGAGTTTTTGTAATGAAAATCCTAATAAGATACCGGTAACCATACCGATAACTATGCGTGTCGTTAAGCTTGAGGAGTGTTTTGCTGTCATATTATTATAGTTTGTTGTGGGTAAATAAAATGTATTAGCGGATAGGTTATCAGTAAATCAGTTGATTAAAAACCTCAGTTTAACGGGTTTTTTTAATAAGTTAGTGACCTTTTTCTTTTTTTTCAGTTAATATTAAGTAGTTGACAACAAAAACATCATCAGGGAGATGCTTTTATGGCGCTATTAAGACGCTTGAGTTTCATAATGTTCTTTATTGGCCTCGCCGGTTGCGGCGGCGGAGATGGTAGCTTGACCAATGGCAGTGTGCCTGATTCTGGAGGTTCAACTGAGTCAATTACACTTTCATTGAATATTTCTCCAGCGGGCGAGACGGTAAGTAAAGACAATCCGTTAACTGTGTCTGCTACGGTTATGCAAGGAACAACTAAAGTTGCTAATAAATTAGTAACTTTTGTATTAGATGATAGTGAAGTCGCTTTTTTTGACCCTGAAAATGGCGCCGTATCTACTAATTCAGAGGGGATTGCATCAATTACCTTGCATGCTGGCGGCAAAGCTGGTGGTGGTAATATCACTGCAAGTGTTGATTCTGGTGATGTTAGCCAAGAGATCGCTTTTAACAGTGCTGGTGATGGTAATAGTGGCAGTGCCCCTAAAGTTGCTACAATTAGTTTATTTACCAGTAGCCCACAAATAGCGTCTAGTGGAGCGGATGATGTAACACTAACCGCGATCGCAAAAGATATCTCCAACAATTTGAGAAGCTATTGCCCTCACAAAGTGGCTAACTGATAAGGATTTTCCAGCAAAACTTGCTGTCTGAATTCTGGGTTATGTAGCCATCTTTAGACTCTTGAAACAATTGTCTCCCCAGCTCCAAAATTTATGAACATTTGCTCACTTGTTGATAATGATATCAGGAACAAATTCTATTTTGGAAGTGGAGACTAACTCGGTCTAGATTAATTATGAAAAATCGACAACCGAGCCTAATGGTCCACACTACTCCAGAATTTGCAAACTTCAAATTTGATTCTAGACTTCGAATTTGATCAACACTTAGAGTCTCATAAACATGTGATTAGCATAATCATGGGGTTTAGAGACACGGGGTGTTACAGCCCTCCCCCCTAAAACAAAATCTCGTCCCGAGATTTGAAAAAGAGAAAGGTTCAAAAAGGGAC
>JBNKXM010000403.1:0-2582 GCA_050300315.1 Thalassotalea sp.
AGGTGCTGCTGATGTTTTATTGGCAGATGAACTTGAACGTACGATTCCAGTTGTAAAAGCGATTAAACAACGATTTGATGTTTGCGTTTCTATCGATACCAGCAAAGCACAAGTAATGGCCGAAGCGCTAAACTGTGGTGTTGACTTGATCAATGATGTCAGGGCATTACAAAATGAAGGTTGTGTAGACGTAGTTGCACAGTCAAATGTCCCAGTTTGTTTAATGCATATGCAAGGGCAACCTAGAACCATGCAATCGGCACCACAATATACTGATTTACTCGCAGATATTACGGATTTTTTCCAGCAGCGTATCAGTGCTTGTCAACAAGCAGGTATTGAAAAGGAACGTCTTATTTTAGATCCGGGTTTTGGCTTTGGTAAAACGCTAGAGCAAAATTATCAGTTGCTGGCACAGCTTGAATACTTTAAAACGTTAGGCTTGCCTATATTATCGGGTACGTCACGTAAATCGATGATAGGAAATTTACTTAATCGACCGCCTGAAAAGCGGCTAGCGGGCAGTGTTACGACCGCCGTTATTGCCGTACAAAATGGCGCATCAATTATTCGTGTCCATGATGTAAAAGAAACCATGGATGCGTTAAAAATATTAGCAATATCGGACTCATTTAACGTTAAGGTATAATGCGTTGTTTTGCTTAAGCTGAATTATATAAAAAGAACATTGTAGGAAGTAACATGTCAGAAAGAAAATATTTTGGAACAGACGGTGTAAGGGGACTGGTAGGTCAATATCCTATTACGCCTGATTTTGTTATGAAGTTAGGCTATGCAGCCGGTAAGGTTTTGGCGGCGCAAGGTACTAAAAAAGTGCTGATTGGCAAGGACACTCGTATCTCAGGCTATATGCTTGAATCTGCGTTAGAAGCAGGTTTTTCTGCGGCAGGTGTCGATATTGGCTTACTAGGCCCAATGCCAACACCTGGCATTGCATATCTGACCAAAACATTTCGCGCCGAAGCAGGCATAGTGATCAGTGCATCACATAATCCTTATTTTGATAATGGTATCAAGTTCTTTTCACAAGACGGGCAAAAGTTGCCAGATGAAGTGGAATTAGCAATTGAAGCAGAGCTTGATAAAGAAATGGTTTGTGTTGATTCGGCAAAACTTGGTAAAGCCAATCGTATTGACGATGCAGCAGGGCGATATATCGAATTTTGTAAAAGTAATTTCCCTAGTCAGTATTCCTTGTCAGGTTTAAAAATTGTCGTCGATTGCGCTCATGGCGCGACTTACCATATCGCGCCTAATGTCTTTCGTGAACTAGGCGCAGAGGTTGTTGAAGTCGGGACAAAGCCAAACGGCATTAATATCAATGATAAATGTGGTGCTACATCAATGACAGCGATCAGCGCAGCAGTTATCGAACATAGTGCAGATTTAGGTATTGCCTTAGACGGTGATGGTGATCGTTTAATGATGGTTGATCACACAGGCTATGTCGTTGATGGTGACGAGAGTGTCTATGTAATTGCATGCAACGATTTAAAATCAGGTTCTATTCGTGGTGGTGTTGTTGGCACGTTAATGAGTAATATGGGCTTAGAGTTAGCGCTAGCTGATATGGGGGTTCCATTTGCTCGCAGTAAGGTGGGCGATCGTTATGTTATGGAAATGCTCAAACAAAATGGCTGGCAACTAGGTGCTGAAAATTCAGGACATGTCATTAACCTCAATCATACTTCAACAGGTGATGGTATTATTGCCGCATTAAATGTGCTCACAGCAATTTGTCGCACAGGCAAAACATTATTTGAATTGCGTCAAGGCATGAAAAAATTACCGCAAGTCTTAGTAAATGTGCGTTTTTCTGGAGACAGTGACCCATTAGTTGACGACGGTGTTACCTCAGCGGTTCATCAAGTGAATGAAAAGCTTGCTGGTCGCGGTCGTGTGTTATTGAGAAAGTCGGGGACTGAGCCGTTAATTCGCGTCATGGTTGAAGGTCCTGAAGTTGAAGAAGTCACCAATTTAGCGAATGAAATTGCACAAGCGGTAAAAAATGCCTGTTGATAGGTTGAATATTGAGCAAATGAACTAAATGATGAGTGAAATACTTGTATCTTGTTCACAGGTTAGTTAATATCTCGCCGCTTTGATTTAGGAAAGATAAATGAATAGACGTTCAATTATTGCAGCTAACTGGAAGATGAATGGAAATTTATCTTTAGTTAAGGAAATGGTCATTGGATTGAATGAGTTACAACTCGCTGAAAACGTTGATGTTGTAGTCTGTCCTAGCTTTCCATATTTATCAGCGTTTACTTATGCTGCTCAAGATGAAAACTTAGCAAAAGCGATTCATCTAGGGGCTCAAAATGTGAGTGAACAACAAAGCGGCGCATATACTGGCGAAGTGTCGACAGATATGTTGCAAGAATGCGGTGTTGATCATGTTATTGTCGGACACTCTGAACGTCGGAGCCTGTACAAAGAAACATCGACACAAGTTGCCCATAAAGTAAGGCAAGCATTGGCCGCAAACTTAACACCGATACTTTGCATTGGTGAAAGTGAAGTAGAACGAGACAGCGAACAAACCAATACGGTATTAG